>JAQFVJ010000182.1 GCA_029439525.1 Caballeronia sp. BR6202001591004 | reverse complement strand
TTGCCGCCGCCACCTGTCCGCCGAAGTTGATGATGCCCGCTGCCGTTCCGACCGATGCGTCCTGCATATGCTTGAGCGGAACAGCAAGCACGAACAGCAAACACCGTGCCATAAAATCACAGTATAGCCGACGAGGCACAAGGTCCACAGCACGAGCAGCGCGGGTAGCGAATCGGCGAGCGCCATCGCGTCGAGAAACACGATTACGGTCGCGCCGCCGATCACCATGAAGAACCGTTCGCGTCCTTGCCCCGCTTTATCGAGCAGCCAGCCGACGCCGTTGAGACACGCGAAGGCGACGAGATACGGAATCGAAGAAGCGAGTCCCGCGTGCAGGATATCGATGTGCCGCGTTTTGATGAGAAACGCCGGCATCCACGAGATCAGCGCGACGTACACGATATTGCTGAAGAAAAAGATCAGCATGGTCTTGCGCAACACCGACAGCGCGAACAGCGCGCGAAAGCCTGGCTGTCCCGCCGCGCGTGTGCGACGCTACGCGGGGCGGGTCGCGATCCACAACACGACCGCGACGACGATTCCCACGATGCCGAATACGTGATACGCATAGCGCCAGCCGTGGTTGTGAATGAGCGCCGTGATCGCACTCGAACCGACCGCGCTGCCGAGAAACGATGCGCCGATCACAAGCGATTTCGCGTGGGCGCGCTCCTTATGCGGAAACGTCTCCGCTATGGTCACCGCGCTCGCCGGCACAAATCCGCCTTCGCCGATGCCGAACAGGATGCGCGGATCGCGAACAGCATCGCGAACGTCGATGCGAATCCGGTCAGCCCTGTGAACACCGACCAGCACGCGACCGAAAACACCAGCACCAGCCGCGAGCCGAAGCGGTCGCCGAGCCATCCCGCGGCGAGTTGCATCAGCGAATAGCTCACGTCGAAGGCGCTCAGCACGAGGCCGGCGGATTGCGCATCGAGATTGAAATCGCGCGTGATGGGAACGATCGAAATGCTCATCGCCATGTGGTCGGCGTTGGCGAGGATCCACGACGGCAGCAGCATCACGAGCAAAAATGCCTTGCGCGCAGGGGAATACGCAACCGGACGAACGGCGGCGCGATCCGCGCCTGCGTGCGGCATCGGCACGGCGCCTTCGTCGGTCGAATAGGACATGGCCTCTCTCCTCGGAGGTTGAAAAAAAACGATGCGTCAATGCGCGCGTTTGCGGATCACGCGACCCGCATGCACATCGTGCGGTTCGCCATTGCGATAGGCGAGCCGGCCATTGACGAACACGGCGTCGATGCCCACGCTCGGACGCGTCGGATGCTCGAAGGTCGCGCGCGATCCGCGATGCAATGCTCATCGAATACGACCACGTTCGCGCGCTGGCCGATCGCGATCGAACCGCGCCCGTGCAGGCCGAACCGTCGCGCGCTCGCGCCGGTCATCTTGTGGATCGCGGTCTCCAGACGCCGCTCGCGCGTAATGGCCGAGTATGCGCGGAAACGCACCCCCATAAGCGCGGATGCGGCTGCACGTCGTGTGCGAGGCCGTCCGAGCCGATCATGCACATCGGATGCGCGAGGATGCGGCTCACGTTGTCCTCGCTCATCGCGAAGTACACCGCGCCCGCGGGCGACAACTGTTGCGCGAGGGCTTCAGGCGCGATGTCGCGTTGCTTCGCGAGCGCGAACAGCGACTGGCCGGCCGCCGACGGATCGACCTTGGACCACGTGACGAGCACATCGTCGGACTGTTTGATGCGCGCGGGCAGCAGCATCGTCGACGACGTGTTGTAGGGGTAGCAGTCGAAGCACACCGACTGATGCGCCGCCGCTTCGTCGAACATCGCGAGGGTCGCTTGCGAGCGGCCATGATTGGCGCGGCCGGCGAGCTTGTGATGCGAGACGATCGTATCGATATCCAGCTCGCGGCCGATATGGAGGGCTTCGCGCAGCGCATCGTCGAGGCGTCGGCTTCATCACGCAGATGCATTGTCACGATGCCATGCGCCGCGCTTAGCGGGCGGCCTACGTCGATCACTTCCTGTGTGCTTGCTGCTCGGGCGGGCGGATAGTAAAGCCCGGTGGACATGCCGAGCGCGCCCGAGGCGAGGGCATCGTCGAGATCGTGCGCCATGCGCGCGGATTCATCGGCACTCGCCGTGCGGTCGAGGCGCGTCATGTGACGAACGCGCAGGGTCGAATGGCCGACGAAACACGCCGCGTTCAAGGCGGGTTCGGCCTGATCGAGCGCGTCGAGATAGTCCCCGAAGCGCGCGAAACGCCATGCATCGTCGCGCAGCAGATCGAGCGGCGGCGGGTCGGTCGTGACGAGCGGCGCCAGACTGATGCCGCAATTGCCGGTCACCACGGTCGTGATGCCTTGCGAGAGCTTCGGATGCGGACCGACCGCATCGAGCAGGAGGCGGTCGTCGTGCGTATGAACGTCGATGAAGCCCGGCACGACGATGCACCCGCTGGCATCGACCCGTTTGCGTGCGAGCACCGCCTGAAGCGCGCCCAGCAGAACGATCCGGCCGTCTTCGATGCCCACGTCGCACGAGCGGCGCGGCGCGCCTGTGCCGTCGATCAGCATTCCGTTTTCTATCACCACGTCTAGCATGTTTTGTTCGGGTTCGCGTTGCAGATGGATCGAATGATGAGCAAGCAATAAACGCCGGACAAACCATTATTTCTGCGGTCAGCGTGAGAAATTCTCATGCGGCGCGGCCCGTCATGGCGGGGATGAGGCTTTTTGGCAAGCGATACTATGATTTTTCGTGTTGCTTCCAGCTTGCGCCAGAGGAGCCGACTTTCATGTTCCATGCGCCGTCCACTCAGTCCTTGTTGTACTTCGAAGCAAGCGCGCGTTTGCGCTCGTTCACCGCGGTGGCGCGCGAGCTGCATCTAACGCAGGGAGCTGTGAGCCGGCAGATTCAGATGCTCGAAGAACGTTTGAGCATCGCGCTCTTCGTGCGCCGTCGCGATGCCATGACGCTTACCGACGCCGGGCGCGAATACATCGCGGAGATCGAGCCACTGCTCAAACGGCTCGAACGCGCTACGGTGAACGTGATGACGCTGAAGGGGCGCGGCGGTGCGCTGTCGTTGTCAGTGGGATCGTCGGTCGGCAATTACTGGCTGATTCCGCGGCTGCCCTGCCTTCACGCGCGAGCACTGCGAGATCCTCCTCAATCTGCTTACGCGCGTGGGGCCGGTGGATTTCGGTGTTGCGAACGTCGATGCGTCGCTCGAATTCGGCGACGGCAAGCGCGCGGGCCTGCATAACGATTTCATCGTGCCGCTGTCGTTGCTGCCGTATGCCGCGCCGTCGTGGATCGCGCGCTACGACAAACGCATCGGACCGGATACGCCGCGCGCGGACCTGATCGAGCATCTGACCTTGCCCCACGCGTGGGACGGGTGGTTCGAGCGACAGGGCATCGCGAGTGCCGAGGGCAACGAAAGTTCACGCTACGAGATCATGTCGATGGCGCTGAATGCCGACGTTGCCGGACTCGGCGTTGCCTTGCTGCCGTCATACATGGTGGCAGATCAGGTCGCGGCCGGCCGCCTCGTTGCGCTCGCCGACAACGTGTGGACGTACCCGAAGGCGTATTACCTCGTCTACCCGGAAGCGTCGGCGAACATGAAGTCGCTGCGGATTTTCAGTGACTGGCTGTTGGCGCAGCCCGAGTGGTCGCCGCATGGATCCGCCGCTGCGCCCAGATACTCTGCCATCTCCCTCAGGCTCTGATTCATCTCGCTCGTGAGCCATTGCTCCAGATGCTTCACATCCGCATGGGCGCGCAGATGCGGCGCGATCCACAGCATCACTTAACGCGGACCCGGCACGAAGCCGAACGGCGCGCATAGCTTGCCGGAAATGAGATCGTTCATCACCAGCATCTTGCGGTACGAGCGCGATGCCCAGTCCGCACACGGCGGCCTGAATCAGTAGATAAAGTAGATAAAAATGATCGTAGGTGCCGGTCGCCGTTCCCTCGACCGCGTCGATGCCCTTCGCGCTGAACCAGTCGGACCACGCTTCTGGCCGCGTGCGCGTGGACAGCAGCGTCGCCTGCGAGATCGCCGGGCGCGTGCAGGCCGTTCGCCTGCAGCATACGCGGGCGTGCAGACCGGGCCGATGCGCGCGTCAGGGCGTTCTTCGGCGGCGCGATGGCGCTCGCGCGAATCGCCACGCTGATCTTGTCGCGCGCGAAATCGATCTGGTCGTAGTTCATGTTGAACTGCAACTCAGTCTGCGGATAACGCTGATGAAAGCCGCCAATGCGCGGCAACAGCCAGTACATCATGATCGACGCCGAACATGACAGCGTGAGCGGTTCGGGCTTCAACTGCTCGATGCTCGCATTGATGAGATTGCACGCCGCCGTCAGCCCTTCGGCCAGACGCGCGCCTTCCGGCGTCAGGTTCGACGACTGCGCCGAACGCACGATCAGCGTTACGTCCAGCGTGTCCTCCAGCGACTTCAACTTTCAACTGACGGCTGATCGCGCCATGCGTGACGCACAATTCGTGCGCCGCGAGCGTCATGCTGCGAAGACGGGAAACGGCCTCGAACGCGCGCAGGGCGTTCAGCGAAGGTCGCGAGGGCTGCATGCGAGTCTCCTGTGTGTCGTGCATGTCGCGCCAAAAATGCCGCGCTGCACGA
Source organism: Caballeronia sp. BR6202001591004 (assembly GCA_029439525.1). GTDB lineage: Bacteria > Pseudomonadota > Gammaproteobacteria > Burkholderiales > Burkholderiaceae > Caballeronia. The sequence goes on along the minus strand of JAQFVJ010000182.1, from coordinate 1,808 downwards.
TCGCTTTCTGCTGCTGGGCCGTGACATTTTCTCACAGCCCGCCGAGAACGAATCGATTGTCGTGTAAGCCTTCGTCTGACTAAAGTGCCCACAGTCCGCGAAAAAAATGCACTGCGCGTGACACATAAAATTTTCAAGGAGCACCCTGTGACCGAACGCATCCACGTGACTTACTGGCTCGAGACCGGCGTCGGCCCGCAACAGGCCGCCGACGTCATCGCGGGCGAGCAGTCAAGCGGCACGTTCGTCGCGCTGCCCAATGAAACGCCCGAACTGAAGGCACGCTCTGGCGCACGCGTCGAACAGCTCGACGTGCTGGGCTACAGCGACACGCCGAGCCTCACAAGCGGCATCGCGTCGAAGCGCTACACGCAATGCGCGATGGAACTGTCCTGGCCCATCGAGAATTTCGGCGTGTCGCTGCCGAATCTGATGTCGACCATCGCGGGCAATCTGTTCGAACTGCGGCAAGTCTCGGGTTTGCGTCTGACGGGCCTGCGTTTGCCGGCGTCGTTCGCGGCGGCGTATCCGGGGCCAGCGTTCGGCATCGACGGCACGCGCAAGCTGGCGGGCGTCACGCACGGGCCGCTGATCGGCACCATCATCAAGCCAAGCGTGGGACTGTCGCCGGAAGAAACCGCGCAGCAGGTGAAGGAACTGGTGGCGGGTTGTATCGACTTCATCAAGGACGACGAGTTGCAGGGCGATGGCCCGCATTGTCCGTTCGATGAACGCGTGCGCGCGGTAATGCGCGTCGTCAACGGACACGCGGATCGCACCGGCAAGCGCGTGATGGTCGCCTTCAACCTGACCGGTGACCTCGACCAGATGAAGCGGTGTCACGATGTCGCACTCGAACACGGCGGCACGTGCGTAATGGCCGTGCTGCATTCGATCGGCCTCGTCGGTTTGCACGAATTGCGGCGATACAGCCAGTTGCCGATCCACGGACATCGCGTGGGCTGGGGGCTATCTGACGCGCTGCGAAGCGCTCGGCTGGGGACTACGCGCCGTGGCAGATGCTATGGCGTCTCGCGGGCGTGGACCATTTGCATGTGAACGGCCTGCGCAACAAGTTCAGCGAAGCCGACGACAGCGTGATCGCCGCCGCGTGCGCCGTGCTCGCGCCAGTCATGGACGAAGCGCCGATGCGCGCGATGCCTGTTTTTAGCTCTGGTCAAACGGGATTGCAGGCAGCGGATACGTATGCGGCGATCGGCTGCGCCGATCTGATCCACCCAGCGGGTGGCGGCATCTTCGGTCATCCGGGCGGCGTGGCGGCAGGCGTCGAAGCGCTGCGCGAAGCGTGGGTCACCGCGATGGAAGACGTGCCGCTCGCGCGTCATGCACAATATCATCCTCATCCCGCACTTGCCAGCGCATTGGAGTTCTGGAAATGAGCGCCGCCCGCCGATGCGAGCGCGCGCCGCCTCGCCTTCGCTCGCTTCACCCATATATAAGTGAAAGCGTGCCCAACAACGAATCACACAGGAGACAGATCATGAAAACATCGAAGCGGTGGCTTGCGATCGCGCTGAGCACCTTGACGGTTGCCGGAACCACCGGCGCGCATGCGGCGAATCTCATCGCCATCATCACGCCGTCGCACGACAATCCCTTCTTCAAGGCCGAAGCCGATACCGCCGATGCGCGTGCCAAGGCGCTCGGCTACGACACCATCGTGCTCGTCCACGCCGCCGCCAACAAGCAAGAACAACCTCATCGTTACGGCTATCGCGCGCGGCGCGAAGGCGATCGTGCTCGACAACGCGGGTTCGGAAGCATCGATCGCCGCCGTCAAGAAGGCG
>JAQFVJ010000181.1 GCA_029439525.1 Caballeronia sp. BR6202001591004 | reverse complement strand
GTTTCGACACCGAGACGCGCGATCCGAACGCGACCGCCGCGGTCGCGGCTTCGTCGGCCGAACGCGAGCCGATCTGGGCGGGCGATATCTCGCGTGCCGTGCGCGCGCTGCCGTATGCCCCCGCGAGACGGCTGTCGCCACGGTCGGCACGTCCGCGCCGGCAAGACCATCGCGTTCGTCGGTTTGCGCGGCGGCGGCGTGACCACGCTCGCGCTCAACGTGGCGGGGTATCTGTCTGACGAGACGCATCGCCGGGTCGCCTACATCGACCTCAACTTCCACGGCGGCGCGGCCAACATGATTGCTGGGCCTGCAGAGCAACAACGGTCTCACGGACGTCCTGCAGAACGTGCACCGGCTCGACCCGCAGCACCCTCGCCGCCAAGGGCAGCCGGCTATTCATGCTGAGCGCCGAGCTGCCGTACGGCGAAACCGTATCGTTCGAAGCAGGATCGCTCGCGTCCGCGCATGCTGCAACTGCTATGCGACAGCTTCCATTATGTGATCATCGATGTCGCCAATCCGGCGGACCCGATCGTGCCGGAAGTGTTCGATCACGCGTCGTGTTGCTATATCGTCGCGGATCGCTCGGTGCATTCGACGCGCGAGACGGTCAGGCTGCTGCGTCATATCGAGGATCGCGACAACAACCCGCCGACCTCGCTGCTCCTCAACAATCCCAACGCGGGACAACCGCCGGCAAGGTGGGATCGGCGGATTTCATGTCGGCCATCGGCCGCTCGGTGCTGTATGAGATTCTGTTCGAAGGCAATGCCGTGATGATCGCCGAGAATCCCGGCGAGACGCCCAAGGATAAATCGCAGAACGGCTTCAACCAGAGCATCACGCGCATCGCAGCCGACCTGACCGGCCAGCCGATGACCGCCGAGCGTTCGTTCCTCCAGAAACTCAAGCTGAGGAAAGGCTGATGTTCGGGCAAAAACAGGTCGCGCGGCAGGTCGTCGAGCCGCCGCCGGCGCCGAGAGCGCCGCGATCGCGGAACCCGCGCCGATTCCCGCTCCCGCTCCCGCACCGGCCAGCGCGCCGGCGCAGGCACGTTCGCGCCTGAAAGCAACGAAGTGCTGGTGCGCTCGGATCTCTTCAGGGTGATCCGCACCGGCGTGTTCGGCACGATGAACGCTTCGGCGGCAGTCGGCAAGACGCGCGAGCAGATGAAGCCCGGCGTCGAGGCCCTGGTGCTCGACATCGTCGAGCGCGAACGGCTCAACGTCACGATCGCGGAGCAGCAGCAGATCGTCGGCGAACTGCTGAACGACTTGTTCGGCCTGAGTCCGATCGAGCCGATGATCGCCGACGAAACCATCACCGACGTGCTGGTCAACGGTCCCCATCTATGTTGAACGCAATGCGCTGATGCGCTGGCTCAACCCGAAGATCGCGCGTCTGCGCACCGTGGCGAGCGCCAACGGCATCCGCATCGTGGTGGCAGCCGGCATCGTGGGCGAAATACGCGCCGCTGCCGTCGTTCGTGCCGCCGCTTTTGATGGTCGGCCGGCCGGGCTTTCTGGTGGTGCGCTCGTACAACTTTCTGGTCGCGCGCTTTCGCCAGCGCTTTCTCGATGGCTTCCCCGCCCTGATCGATCTGATCGTGCGCGCGGTGCGGGCGGGTGTGCCGGTGACGCACGTGATCCATTCGGCATCGAGCGAAGTGAATGAGCCGCTGCGCACCGAGTTCAGGATCATGGGCGATTCGCTGCAAGTCGGCCTCGACCTCGAGGAAGTGCTTGCGGTCGCGGTTGAGCGCATCGGCATCGCGGACTTCTCGTTCTTCTGCGTGTGTCTGCTGCTGCAACGCGAAACCGGCGGCCAGCTCGGCGAGACGCTCGAAAACCTGTCGGGCATCGTGCGCACGCGCCGCGAAATCCGCCAGAAGACCAAGGCACTCACCCCGGTGAGGCGCGCACCACGACGAAAATTCTCGCGGCCATTCCGATCATCATTCTCGCCAGCACGTACATCCTCAACAAGGAGTACCTGATGGTGCTGTTCGATACGGAAGCCGGCGAGAAGTGTCTGACTTTCGCGGTGATCTCGCTGGTGATCGGCATTTCGGGGTCAACAAGATGTCAAAACTGAATATGTCGCGATGAGCCAGGAAAATGTCGAAATGCTGCTGAACTTGTCGATGCTGTTCGCGCTCGTCGCGGGCATCGCGATCTGTCGCGATCTGATATGCGACCAAGTATGGGCGGCCAGCGCGGGCGTATCGCCGAGCGTACGCGCTTCGCGGCGGTGTCGATCTGGCCGAAGGCGAAACGGTCGAAGCAGCCGCCGATAACAGTGTCAAAAACCGCATGATGCACCTGCTCGCACGCGTCGGCGAGCGCCTGCCGCTGTTCGACGCGAAGTACCGCATGAAACTGCAAAAGGAACTGGTGCTCAGCGGTTATCGCGGCTCGATGGCCGAGTCGATCGCTCGCCGCGAAGTTCGTCACCGAACTGATCTGCGCGGCGGCCATGGTGATGCTCGGTTCGAACATTCCGGTGATCGGCGCCTATCCGGCCGTGCGCGGCATGATGATGCTCACCACGTTCGTCGCGGGCATGACCATCCCCGAATACTTTCTCGCGTTCTTCTCGATGCGCCGCTGCCGGGCGATGGAAAGCTGTCTGCCCGACGCGCTCGATCTGCCGAAGGCGTCCGTGCAGGACAACCTGCGCTACTACGAAATTCAGCGTGCGCGTCTCGCACAGCCGGCAGGCGGTGCTTCGCGCGCTTCGTGCGCGACGACAGCGACGTGGCCGCCATCGCCGCCCGAGATGGCATTCGTGATGATGTTCGCCGTCTTCATCATTCTAGGCACGTTCGAACTGGCATTCGACATGATCATCGATGGGATCGTGCAGATTGCCGCGCAGCAAGCATCGCGCGTGGGGCTCACGACCTCGTCGCCGTCGTCAGGCTCGCGTGCCGATGCGGCGAAAGCGTCGATCATGGCGACGCTCAAGCCCTGGACCAACATGGGCGGCACCTTGACAATCAACATGCCAACTATGGCACCTATAGCAACGTAGGCACGAAGACCTATCAGTCGAACATGGGCAGCTTCTCGGATGTCGTGTCGTACAACATCACGCTGACGATGGACGGTTTGACCGGCATCAACCGGATGCTTGGTCTGGGCAAGTTCACATTTCAACGCAACTACATTGTGCAAAACGAAAAATGAAGAGCACGCGTTGGGACTTCTTTCGCGGCAACGCGCCGGACGGGCGCCGGGCCGTTGGCTGAGCCGCCTGTTGCGATCCGAGCACGGCGCCGCGTCGATCGAATGCGTGATTCTCGCACCTGTCATGATCATGATGATGCTCGGGTTCGTCGAGGTCTACATGTATAATTCGAGGTCTACAATAGTATAGCGCGCGGTGAGTATCGTAGAGCATACGGCGTTCACACTTGCCGACTCGGTCGGCCAGATGCAGCAGACCGTCATCAACGATCAGAGCCTCAGCAACGCCAACAGTCTCGGCTCGATCTTCAATGCCGCGACGCTGCTCGCCGCGCCATACGACCTCAAGAGCAAGGGCATAGTGTATGTGAGCTCGATCTGCGACAGCACCACCAGTTGGGGTCCGATGTCCTCGTCGCTTCCGGTCATGGCAGCAGGCAAGCCCCAGCTCGACTGGCAGTCCAAGGCGCCGTGGACGTCGAGCGCGATGTCCGGGCAAGCCTCCGTCGTGACGAAGACCAACATGCTGCCGGCGACCTGGCCGTTTCGCAACGGCGACTCGGCGATCGTGATCGAAGTCTTTCTCTCGTATAACCCGTTCACGCGACTTCGAACTTCTGGCCCGACGCGCCCGGCGCGCAGATCATCTCGCGGCGCGTGTATGTCCGTCCTCGCACGGCCGCACCTTTGGGGTTGGCGCCATGACGTTCTCTACGATCTTCCGGAAGAAGGCAATCGCCGGCGCCGCGTCGCGCGTTGCCGCGCTGATGAAAGGTGACGAAGGCGCGGTCAGCCTGTTCTTTGCGATTTCCGCCAGCATGATGGTCGGCTCGATGGTCATGTTGCTCAGCATGATTGCGGTCGAAATGAATCAGACCAACATGCAGATGGCGACCGACGTGGCTTCGCTTTCGTCCGGTGCCAACGTCAACCACTATGCGACGCCGGTGCTGCACGACGTCGCACAGTGGCAAAAGGATGCACAGGCCTACTTCAACGCCAACATGTCCGGCGGTTACGAAGGCCTGACCTTTCCGAGTTCGGCGATGTCTCGGCGTCGTTTACCGGCAACGCGGTCACGGGTTATACGATCAAGATATCAGTGACGGGCACCATGTGGGTGCTGGCCGCAAAGATTCTGGGCAGTACGGACAAGGCGACCAATTCCAGCAGCGGTTCGAGTCTGCCGGACACGGTGAAGCTCACGGCGAGCAACACGGCGCTCTACATTCCGAAGAGCACGCTCGAACTGGTGCTCGTGCTGGACACCGGTTCCATGGGCGAGGCTGCCAGCACCGACGCGTCACAGGGCACCAAGATCGAAGGGCTGCGCACGGCGTGGAAGAATCTCGTCACGAGCCTCTTCAGCCAGTCGGGCAACAATTCGTATGTCGGACTGGTGTACCGTTCACGCCCGTCGTCAATCTGACGGGCGCGCTGAACGGCAGCAGTAGCTAGATGTGACGCCGAAATTCACCTGTCGATAGCGCCGAACCCGAACATCACGCAGTCGGGATGGCAGGGCTGCGCGGTCGAACCGCGCGACGCCAGCAACAATCTTTACCCGAAGGCCTATGCGCCGAAGGACTCGCCGGGCTTCACGCCGTTCTTCTATATAATTAATGTATCTAAGGACGGCTTCAAGATTACGACCTACAAGTCGGGCAGTTGCAACAGCGTAGTATCGTTGAATAACGTGCTCGGCGTGCCGCTGGCGCGCCAGACCAACGGTACGTGGAGGCAATGTGGCAACGGTACGCCGTCGGGCATCTACAACACCTGGGTTCCAGCCGGACAAAGACGAGCGGCACCACGACGATCTACTAGAACGGCAACACGAACGCGACGGGCAAGAGTAACGGTCCGTGCGACATTCAGCCGACCCTGTTCCTGACGCAGGACCAGACCGCGCTCACGAACGCCATCGACAACATGCAGGCCAACGGCTCGACGATCATTCCGACTGGCCTGCTGTGGGGCTGGCACATGCTCTCGTCGGACTGGTCGAACGATGTGTCAGGCGGCGGCTGGATCTCGACCGACGTATCGCTGCCGCGCCCGGAAACCAACGCGGGTTTGCAACAACGCGTGGCAATCGTGCTGACCGACGGCGAGAACGCACCGGGCGCAACCGATGGCCTGATGCCGCTGACCGCGTTCAACGGACTGTCGGGCGTGGGCGACAACGCGCCGCAGGCTCCGACCTTGACGCGTTTGAACGGCACGTCGCTGTCGAACGGGCAGATGAGTTCGGTCACGGACATCAACGCGTTCCAGCTCGGTGTGTGCAACGCGATGAAGAACAGCGGGATCATCATCTACGCGATCACGTTCGGCACGGGGGCGTCCAGCAGCACGGCGCAAAAGGCGATGCAGACGTGCGCGTCGCCCGGCAACTACTATCACGCGCCGACCAACGCCGATCTCAACACGATCTTCCAGCAGGCCGGCAATCTGGGCATCCTCCGCCTGACGTAGTAACGCGTTAGCCAGCGATGCGTATCGCTGGCACGTCGGTTGCCGCGGACTCTCACTACAAGTTCACCTGAACTTTTTGAATGAGAGTCGACATGCCAGAGAAGAAAATCCTCGAGCGCGCGTCGAAGGCGAAGCGCGTCGGCAAGTCAGCGAGCACCCAGGCGGGCGCCTTCGTGAAGGAGCAGATCGATCACATCCGCGAGGGCAAGCACGGCGCGAAATCGGCGAAGTAGGCCATCGCGATCGGGCGCCGCTCCGGCGTCAAGATGAAAGCGCCCAGCATGGCGACGACCTCCGCCGCCACGCGCAAGAAGGCGGCGCAGGATACGAAGGCCGCGCATCGCACCACATGCAGTCCTAGCACCGACTCGAAGGCCAAGCGTTCAGCCGCGTCCACGCGCGCGCTGAAGCGTGAAAGCACGCGGGCGGCATCGCCCAAGGCGCTGTCGAGGCAGACGCATGCGGCATCGAGCCGTCGTTCGGCAACGGACCGGTCGGCTTCGGCGAAGAAGGGCTGGGCGACGCGGCGGGCGAATGTGGCCGCAGGGGCGAAGGGAACGCGGCGGGCGTCACGGTGATGTGTGGCGGGTGGAAAGCGTACCGCGCATTGCTCACCGTCTGATTCATCACCTTGCCGGCAATCGTCGTATTCACCAGCACGATGTTATGCACGTTATACGCGTAGATCGGCCCGGGCGTCGTCGACGTCGCGGGACTTGCCGCTGCGTGCCGAAATCGCAGTTGGTGATCGTAACGCCTGAAATAGCGGGAATTGTCGGCGTCGGCGCGGGTCCGTTTTAGTCAAACGCGACCGGCCCTTGCGCGACAATCGCCTGAAAACACGATGCCATCACGTTGTTCAGGCTCACGTTCGTCGCCCTCAGATTCGAGATATTGACGTTCTGCACCAGCGTAGGCCGCGTGTGGATCGCGTCCTTCGACGGCTGATAATCGCAGTCGAACGTGACGATGCCACCCTGCGACGCCGACGGATTTGCCGCAGTCGCCGTGACTACGCCGAGCGGCACGGTCGAACTGATCGGACTGCTCGCCAGCATGCTGCTGCCGTAGCCAAAAGGCGTCAGGCTCACGCCGTTCGGCAGCGTCAGATTGTCGACGTAGAAGTCCTTCACGAAGCCGCCGCGATTCATGTTCGTCTTGATGCAGATCGCGATATTGAGCGAGTTCGTCGCTCAGAACTTGGTTCAGCATCTGCAAATTGTGCGCGTAGATTTTCTGCACGCCACCGCCCATTTTGCGCCGAGCGTGATGCCGCCGTGGCCACTGTTCATCGTGCAATTCTGGATGACGTGGTTCTGCGCGGGACCGTATTGTGTGTCGAGATCCTTGCACGATTTGATCGCGATGCAATCGTCCCCCGTGTTGAAGACCACGTTCTCGCACAGCACCATGTCACACGCGTCGGGATCGAAGCCGTCGTTGTTCGGGCCAATGCTGTCCACCGTCACGCTGCGTATTAGGACGTTCTTACAATCGGTCGGATGATGCTGTCAGAAAGGCATATTGATGATGCGATAGCCCTGCATCAGAACGTTCGTACAATCGATTAATTCCACCATGCATGGCCGCAAGTAATGGCCAATGCTGAAGATGATGCGTTTCTCGATTGCAACACCCGCCTCCGACAGCGCAGGCAGATAGATCCTGTTGCCACTTGGTTGAGCCACGACGAGTAGGTCGGCGTGAAGTGTAGACGTACGTCGCGATGCGCGTTGAGGAAGTTGGCGACCCGCTCCGTCTTACGGCTACTCACGTTGTCACAGATTGTCACAGAGGACGTGGATTTCTCTGCGTTTGGG
>JAQFVJ010000180.1 GCA_029439525.1 Caballeronia sp. BR6202001591004 | reverse complement strand
GCTGGAACATTTCGCCGTTCGACGTCTGCGTGATCGCGCGCAGGTCGCCATTGTCGAGGCGCACCGTAATCTCGAGGCCGTTCTTCGTCGCGACATTGTTTTCGACCGCGTTACCCGCGACCGCGCCCGCCAGACCGCCAATGATGCCCGCGATGATCGAGCCATTGCCGCCGCCGATCGCGCGCGCTGTTGCGACGCCGCCCAGCGCGCCGCCCCCGACCGCGCCGAGCCCGCTCGGCTGACCGTTGTTCGAGCTGATCTTCACGCCGCGCACGCTTTCGACGGTCGCCATGCGGACCGTTTCCTCGTGCTGTGCCTGCGATGCCGTGTAGACGTCGGGCGAGCTGCTGTTGTAAGCGCAACCCGTCATGGCCACCGTGCCGACGAGTGCCGTCGTCAGCATCAAACGACTTACCATTTTCATACCAATATTCCAATCAATCACGACAGGTTGTTTCCGAATACCTGCTGGTAACGCTCTTCGATTTCGGCGCGCGTCGGCGCGTAGGTTTGCGGCCCCTGATGCTCGATCTTCAATGCGCCCATCAGGCTCGCGAGACGCCCCGTTTTCTCCCAGCCAAGCTTATTTTCGATACCGTAGAGGAGCCCGCCGCGGAATGCGTCGCCGCAACCCGTCGGGTCGACCACTTGCCGCGCCTGCACTACCGGCACGTCCAGCATTCCGTCTTCATGATAGATATGCGCGCCGTGTTCCCCGCGCGTGACAATGAGCACATCGACGCGGCTCTTGATGTCTTCGGTCGACCATCCGGTCTTTTTGCTCAACAACTTAGTTTCATAATTATTGACCACCACGTAGGTGGCAAGTTCAATCATGCGACAAAGCTCCACACCTTCCAGAATCGGCAGACCCTGGCCCGGGTCGAACACGAACGGCACACCCGCCTTGGCGAACCCTTCGGCGTGCTCGCGCATGCCCTGCGCGCCATCAGGCGCGACGATGCCGAGCGAGACGCCGCGCGCTTCGTCGGCGTGGTTCAGGTGCGAGTCCATCATCGCGCCGGGGTGGAACGCGGTGATCTGGTTGTTCGCGAGATCGGTGGTGATGAAGCACTGCGCCGAATGCTGATCGGGCAGCACGCGCACGTACTCCGTCGACAGACCGAGCGTGGCGAAATGGTCGAGATAGAGCTGCGCGTCCGCCTCGCCGAGCGTCGCCATGATCTTCGCGTCGCCGCCGAGCAGCTTCAGCGCGTACGCGATATTGCCCGCGCAACCGCCGAAGTTGCGGCGCATCGTCGACACCAGGAAGCTGATGTTCAGCATGTGCACCTGGTCCGACAGGATGTGGTCGCCGAAGCGACCCTGGAAGGTCATGATGTTATCGTAGGCGAGCGAGCCGCAGATGAGCGTAGCCAAGGCGATCGTCCTTTTTAAGTGTAGGAACCACGAAGAAAAATGCGCATACGGCGCGCGGCACATTCGGCTGCCGCGCGTCGTATGGGGTGGACCGCCTTCTTCCGGCGATCCGCGAGCGGGCGGAATTTACTTCAGCGTTACTTCAGCGCGGCGAGCGCGGCGTCGTAGTTCGGCTCCTGCTTGATTTCCGGCACGAGTTCGGAATGCAGCACCTTGTTATTTTCGTCCAGCACGACGACCGCGCGCGCCGTCAAATCGCGCAGCGGGCCGCTCGTGATGTCGAGGCCATACGCCTGCGCAAATTCGTGTGCCACGGAGGTCACGTTTTCGAGGCCTTCGGTCGCGCAGAAGGGTTTCATCGCGAACGGCAGATCGCCGGACACGACCACCGTGTTGTCCAACTTGCCGGCGAATTCGTTGAACTTGCGCGTCGAGGTCGCGCAGGTCGGCGTGTCGAGGCTCGGCACGATGTTTAGCACTTTGCGCTTGCCGGCGGAATTTGCCAGCTTGAGATCGCCGAGACCCGCGCACCGACCAGCGTGAAGTCGGACGCCTGCTGACCCGCGCCCGGAAACGTGCCGTTGACGTCAATGGGATTGCCGCCGAGTGTGACTTGACTTATATGTTGCGCTCCAGAGAATGTGTCGGATGCCGACAGGAAAAATCGCGCACGCATCGCAGCGGTGAACGACCGCGGCCGGGCGCGTCGGTGGATCAGAGGCTCGTGCGGGCTGGCCTGACTGTTCGAGCGCGGCGCGATCACGGATAGAAGACCTGAACGCGGTAATTTGCGGCGACCGCATCGCCCGTGTCCAGCCGGATCACGACCGGCGGCGCGCTTTGTGGCGGGAGGCCGATGGCGAATATCGTACCCAGTCGCGCGTAATCATGCGGCCACAGGACCCGGCGCACCGCCACGTTGTTATATTGTCGAGCAGCGTGAGTTCCAGCGCCAGATACGCGAGCGCGACGTCGAGCCGGTTGCGCAGCGACAGCTTCAGTTCGAGCTTGTGCGGACCGTCGAATCTGACGCAGGCCGGAGCTTTCGATCTGCAGCCCGTCAATGTCGCGCGGTGGCGCGATGGTGCAACCGAGCTGATCGCAGACATCGACATAGAGCGAATGCGTGCGGGGACGAGGACCATCACTTCCTCGCGTTCCCACTACGCGAGCAGCACGATCAGCAACAGCGCGAGCAGCACGGCCATCAGGATGCCTGCGATGCGCTAGCCCCTTGTGCGAACCGCGCGCGCTGGCAGCGGCGCCTGCACCCGCGCTGCCGCGTGCGGCCGCATCACGCGATTCGCGGATCACGGGAAACGCTTCGTTCGCGCTCTCGGGATGCGCGACGCCGGGCTTCGCGGCGAAGCCGGGTTGGTCGTCGCGCCAATCGGCGGCGGGTGCGGTGAGGGAACCGCGCGCAGCGGAGGCGGCTCGGGCGTCCTGTGCGTCGGACCGATGAATAGCTCCGCGCGATCGTCGATCGGTTCGATGAAGGGCTTCGGCTTTCGCGGGCGGCGGTTGTCAGGGTTCATGCTTGTGCCGGCGTCGTATCGTCGTTCTGCGGACGAATTGCTTAACGCGGTCGCGCGCTGCTTGCGTCGGTTCGCTCGGAGTCGGCCCGGGTGTGGGCGCAGGCGAAGTTGGACCTGCATATACCATTCTATTGCTGTCTTCTTCAGGTGGCCGCGCAACCGGAGGAGGAGACGCGGGCCTGGCGGGCTTTTTCGATGCCCCTCCCGGCGGTGCGACAGGCGGCGGCGCGTGCCGGGCGAGTGATGCGCCGCGACATCCAGCGTACGCAGTGCGGCAACCTTCGGGCGCACGGGAGCGGGCGCGGGCACCGGCGTAGCTTCGGTCTTGGCGGCGGAGAAGACGGCCCGATGGCCACATCGTTGTCGACGGTCGAAGCGTGCTGCGCTTCGCCGTGCGCGCCGTGTTCCTCCGGAAGTTCGAAGCGATGATGCGCGGCGTCGAACACTTCCTGGCAATGCCCGCAGCGCACGCGGCCGTCATGCGGCGCGAGCAGATGCGGGTCCAGCTTGAATACGGTTTCGCAGTGTGGGCAGCGGGTTGCCAGCGCCATAGGAGAGTGCCAGTGGCCTCACGGCCGAATCGTGGAGGATCGCGCTATTCTAAAGTAAAGGCTTTCGCGGCGAGTTCCGGCCAGACAAACCCAGCCTTCGTGCTCGCGCCAGACGCTGATGTCGATCCATCGTTCATAGGCGGCCGCGACCTCGTCGGCCTGATGCGCAAGCACGCCCGACAACGCGATCCGGCCACCGGGCTTGACCTTCGACGCGAGCATCGACGCCATCAGCTTGAGCGGGTTCGAAAGAATATTCGCGACGACGATATCGAACTCGCCGGCGGGGCATTCGTCAGGCAAACCGTAGGTCGCGTCCGCGCGATTGCGCGCGCTGTTCTGACGCGCCGATTCGACCGCTTGCGGGTCGATATCGATGCCGATAACCGGATTCGCGCCGCATTTCTTCGCGAGAATCGCGAGGATGCCGGAGCCGCATCCGTAATCGAGCAGCGACTGTCCCGGCGTGACCGATTGCTCCAGCCACTCCATGCAAAGGCGCGTGGTTGGATGACTGCCGGTGCCGAACGCGAGGCCCGGATCAAGTTCGAGCACGAGCGCGTTCGGATCGGGTGCGTCATGCCACGACGGCACGACCCAGATGCGCTCGCCGATGGAAATCGGATCGAACTGCGCCTGCGTGAGACGCACCCAGTCCTGTTCCTCGACTTCGCGCAGCGTGAAAGCGAGCGTGTCCGTCAGCCCGATTTCATTCGCGGCGGCGGTGAGCAGAACCGCCGGATCGGCGTCCTCGACCAGCAGCGCGACCACGCGCGAACGATTCCACGCGCTTTTCTCGGGCACCAGACCGGGCTCGCCGAACAGCGGCTGCTCGTCAGGCGTATCGGCGTCGGCATCCTCGACGGATACCGACAATGTGCCCATCTCCAGCAGCGCATCTGACAGCGTTTCCGCGTGCTCGCGATCCAGTTCGGCGATCAGTTCCCGGTAGCTCATGTCGTGCTCAGCGCGCCGGCGTTTCATCGACAGCGGCCGCCTGACGCGCGGCCAGCTTGTTCTCGAGATAGTGGATGCTCGTGCCGCTTTCGACGAACTTCGCGTCGATCATCAACTCGCGATGCAGCGGAATGTTGGTCTGGATACCTTCGACCACCATTTCCGACAGCGCGATGCGCATGCGATTGATCGCCTGCTCGCGCGTCGCGCCGTAGGCGATGAGCTTGCCGATCATCGAGTCGTAGTTCGGCGGGACGAAATAGTTCGCGTACGCGTGCGAATCGACGCGGATGCCCGGGCCGCCCGGCGTGTGCCATGCGGTGATGCGTCCCGGCGACGGCGTGAATTTGAACGGATCTTCCGCGTTGACGCGACATTCGATCGCGTGGCCGCGAAACTGAATGTTCTTCTGGCGGATGTTGAGCTTCTCGCTCGCCGCGATGCGAATCTGCTCCTGCACGATATCGACGCCCGTGATGAGTTCCGTCACCGGATGCTCGACCTGCACGCGCGTATTCATTTCGATGAAGTAGAATTCGCTGTTCTCGTACAGGAATTCGAACGTGCCCGCGCCGAGATAGCCCATCTTCTTACACGCGTCGGCGCAACGGTCGCCAATGCGCTCGATCAGGCGGCGCGGAATGCCCGGCGCCGGCGCTTCCTCAATCATCTTCTGGTGACGGCGCTGCATCGAGCAATCACGCTCGCCGAGCCACACGGCGTTGCGAAACGAGTCCACGAGCATCTGAATCTCGATATGGCGCGGGTTCTCGAGAAACTTCTCCATGTAGACCTGCGGATTGCCGAAGGCGCGGCCTGCTTCCTCGCGCGTCATGTTGACTGCGTTGACGAGCGCCGCTTCCGTATGCACCACGCGCATGCCGCGCCCGCCGCCGCCGCCCGCCGCCTTGATGATGACCGGATAGCCGATTCCGCGCGCAATGCGCACGATTTCCTTCGGATCGTCGGGCAACGCGCTTTCCGAACCCGGCACGCACGGCACGCCGGTCTTGATCATCGTCTGCTTGGCGGTGACCTTGTCGCCCATCAGGCGAATGGTTTCAGGACGCGGTCCGATGAAGGTGAAACCCGATTGCTCGACGCGCTCGGCGAAGTCGGCGTTTTCGGAGAGGAAGCCGTAGCCGGGGTGGATGGCTTCGGCGTCGGTGACTTCGGCGGCGCTGATGAGCGCCGGCATGTTCAGGTAGGAGAGGTTGCTGGGAGCCGGTCCGATACACACGGCTTCGTCTGCCAGCTTAACGTACTTCGCTTCCTTGTCAGCTTCGGAGTAGACGACGACAGTCTTGATGCCCAGCTCGCGGCACGCGCGCTGGATGCGAAGCGCGATTTCGCCACGGTTCGCAATGAGGATTTTTTCAAACATAGTGGATCGGCTCATCAACGGGCTCGCGCGAGCGGCCCTCGGGATTCGAATCGGCGGCGCGGTTCGTGCGGATCGACGACAAAACGGCGCGCTGACCTGACGCACGGCCTGCGGCGAAGACGGAGTTCGCATCCGGCGCACGGCATCGGGCGCGTTAATCGCCGATCACGAAGAGCGGTTGGCCGTACTCGACCGCCTGGCCGTTGTCGACGAGGATTTCCTTCACGACACCGGCCTTGTCCGCTTCGATTTCGTTTAGGAGCTTCATCGCTTCGATGATGCACAGCGTCTGGCCTTCCTTGACCGTATCGCCGACCTGCACGAACGGGTCCGCGCCCGGCGACGGCGCGCAGTAGAACGAACCGACCATCGGCGAGGTCACGACATGGCCCTGCACGGCGGCGGCTGCGGGCGTGGCGCCAGGCGTTGCGGCGGCGGGCACGCCGGCGTCGCCCGACGGTGAGAAGTGCTGGGCGGGCGCCTGGGCTTGCGGCGCGAATTGCTGCGGCGCCACCATGTAGATCGGTGCAGCGTTCTTGACGATGCGAACCTTGCCTTCGCCCTCCGTCACTTCCAGCTCCGAGATGCCGGATTCCGAGACGAGGTCGATCAGCGTTTTCAGTTTACGAAGGTCCATCGAAAATTCCCCTTTGAATACTTGGAGACCGGGGCTGCCCGGTGTTTGACGGTGTTCTGTCCGTTCAGCCGCGAACCGGCGCGGCCAGCCGTCTTGCCCGATAGGCGGGATCGTCGGCGGCAGAAGGGATCGGCACACGGCGAACGTTCACACCGAACGCGCCTGCATGGTCGCTTTGAAGCGCGTGCCCGAACTGCGCGCGTCTGATCGTGCTGCGTGCTGCCGACCGTCCGGCACCGCCTTCGCGGACGGCGGAATCGATGGCAACATGGCCTTGCGGCACTGGCAGAGATCATATTTGCTTCTTGTTATGCTGAATTAGGCGAACTTACCGCTATTTATAGAATTTTATCTAGTTTTACGGTGAAAGTGGCGTCCGTCCCACGGCACGAATTGCCACACATAAAGCGCTGTTGATCGTCGAAATGAGCGTAACACGCAGTCAAGCAGCACTATTTCTGCCGCTTATTGTCGCAAAACGCAAGTGTCGGCGCACAAAAAAGTAACGAATTTTTACAGCGCGTCGAGTGTCTTCTTGAGTTCGGTCTCGTTCACCTCGCCCAGCCTGGTCAAGCGCACCTGGCCCTTCGCATCGGTGACGACCGTGAACGGCAATCCGCCCGCATTATTGCCAAAGCTTCGCGCAAGATCCGCGCCGCCGAAGCCAGTCACATAAACGGGGTAATCGACGGGAATCTTCTTCAGGAAGTCGTTGATGTTCTTCTTGCTGTCCACGCCCAGTCCAATGAACGTGATGCCTTTCTTCTGGTATTCGCGCTGCATGGCGGAAAGCGCGGGCATCTCCTTGACGCACGGCCCGCACCACGACGCCCAGAAATTCACCACGACCGGCTTGCCCTTGAACGCCGCCAGCGGCTGCGACGTGCCGGCGGCGCCGTGCGGCGTGGCCTTCCACAACTGATCGACCGGATTGCCAGCCGGCTGGGTCGCCGCCTCAGAATCGCCGCCCGTGAAGACTTGACCCGCGTAGAAGCCGCCGACCGTCGCGGCGATCGCGACCATCAGAGCCGCGAGAATGCGTGTGCTTTTCATGGGCGTGAGCCTAAGTGGAG
>JAQFVJ010000179.1 GCA_029439525.1 Caballeronia sp. BR6202001591004 | reverse complement strand
GAACGGCTCGCCTTCATCCACGTGGCCTTCATGAAAATCGCTTGCTGCATCATATGCTGGCGACAATTGCGAACGTCATTTTGATAACGACTCTAAGCTACGGTTACGGTCATCGAGGCTGAACAGCACCGAACGACAAACATGGGTCGAAGAAAGCCTTAGGTCTTATGGCGCTCATCTCATTTACTACGACCTGAGAGTGCACGGCCGATAGGCGGTCAGCGCGTGACTCGCATCGCTGCGCAAGCCTTTCCGCAAAAACGTAACTGAACGTCTCGCTTTAGGCACGATGGGATACGGCTCGCTATCCAATTCCGGCGACGCCACCTTTGTTTGGTTTCGTCTTCATTGAAAGTGTGTCGCGACCGATAGTTCAAGACCGCACCTGGTCGGTTCCGACGCGTGGGCGACGTTTGCGTTAGTTTATCCGGCACTCCCTCAAACTCGACAAAGCCCACTACATCATCCGGTAAATTGTGCGGAGTTCGCGCTGCGCTGCCTGGCTCGGCTTCAGCACAAGCGCAGCCACCAGACTGAGCGCGACGCCAATCATCACATAGAGAACCGGTGCCAGTAGCGAGCCCGTGAGCGCGATTATTAGCCAGGTCACGAACGTCTGCGCAAAGCCGCCGAAGATCGACACGACGACGTTATTGACCACGGCGAGCGACGTCGCGCGCGAGCGCTTGGGGAACATCTCGGCAAGCGTCGTGCAATAGACGCCGAGGAAAGTCGCGCTCAGCACGCCGATCACGATCTGCGTGATCAGAAGCCCGGAGACGGACGGCGCCGCCACGACCCATGCGTAGAGCGGATAGATCGCGATCAGATAGGCGCTCAGCGATCCGACCAGCAGCGTCTTGCGGTCGTGGCGGTCCTATAGCGCCCCTGCGATCGGTGTGACGATCAGCATGACGATGGCCGCGATCATCTGCCCCATGAAGCTTTCCGACTTTCCGAAACCGGGAGCTTCAAAACCTGCTTCGCATCACAGTGTAGCCGAACGTGACGTAGAACGTCACGGTGCTCGCGATCACCATGCCCATGCCGATGAGATAGTCGGGCAATCCTCGCTTGACGACCGTCACCTCCGTCGCGAGAGCGCGCGGCGTTGCATGGATGCACGCATAGGTCTCGCTTGCGTGGCGGCGCAGGTAGACGGTTAGCGGCGCAATGAGCAGACCCACCGCGAACGGGGTGCGCCGGCGCCCGCGAGCTGCTGCTCAGGCGTGGTGAACGCCTGCGTGACCACCAGACCAAGCGCCGCGCCGAGCATCGTCGACATGAAGTTGTCCGCTCATCTGCCACGATCCGTAGAAACCGGAGCGATCAGGCGGCGCCAGTTCGAGAAACGCTGTTGATGTGCCGAATTCACCGCCTATCGAAAAACCTTGCAGCAGTCTGGCCACGAGCATCAGCAGCGGCGCAGCGAGACCGGCCGTGGCATAGGTCGGCGCGAATGTCATGATCGCAGCGGCCAGCGCCATGATGCCCATGCCGAGGGTCATGGCCGCCTTGCGTCCATAGGTGTCGCCATAGAGCCCGAGCAGCACGCCGCCCACGGGCCGCATGAAAAACCCCGCGCCGAAGAGGGCCGTGGTCAGCAGAATTACGTTCAGGTCCGCGCCTGCTGCGCCGTGCATGACCGGAAAGTACAGCTTGCTGATGATCGGCGTCATCGCTGCAAAGATGGTGAAATCGAACCACTCCATCGCATTGGCCAGTACGGCGGCCACGATTACGGGCTTGATGCCAGGTTGAGTGTCCATTGGCTATCCCCGTGTATTGGTTGAAGGACGGTCTCGCCTTTCGGTCAGGAGGTGGGTGTTTGCTCGGGAAACACGGGCTCGCCGAGGTTGAGCATCAGCCGGGGCCCACGCAAAAATTACAATCGAATGGATCAGGTCGAGAATTACGGCATCCGTCAGACCAGCCTCGCGCAATTCATGCAAATGGCCTGCCTCGATCTCGTTCGGGTGCTCAGTCAGCGCCGTCGAAAAGCGTGCGATCGCCTCTTCGCGCTTGGTCGTACCGGCGCTGCGCGGATCGGCGAACACCTGGCGTATGACATCGTTGCGCTTGGCGAGCTGCTCGAAACGCTGGGCATGTACCGAGGCGCAATACACACACCCGTTCAGCCGCGAAACGACAGTGGTCAAAAGCTCCCGCTCCGCACGAGGCAAGCCACCGGGTGCGTACATGATCGCGTTGAACGCGGCGGATCGCTGCCGCAGGATGTCGGGCTGATGGACGAAAAACCGGTAGTAATCCGACTCTTTTGCCTTGGGGTGGCTCTCCTCCAGAACGGCGATCTGCTCGCCGGTGGCGCGGTCGAGGTCGATGACGTCGAACCACGCGTTCCATTCCAGCGATTCGTTCGTGAAACCGTGCGAACGGATAATGTCGGTCATGATGCGCTCTCCAGTTGCTTGTGAGGGCATGCAGACCCGCAACGAGGCGCGTCTGGTACGAGAGAAACGCAATCAACTGGGCGAGCGCGACGATGGCGGGCGTCGTGAGTCCGGCGGGCAGCGTCGCTAGCGCGGCCTTGTCACTAGCAACCGGATTTTCGATCAGCGTGTGCGTGAACGCGAGGATCGCGCGCAGGGGCGGCTCCGTGACATCACCGGCCCACCCGGCGAACGTCGCGGCATCGATGTCATGCGCGGCCAGTTCGGCGCGATAGTAGGCAGCAAGCCCCGGTGAGGGTGCCAAAGCGGCTCGCGTAGAGCGCGACGAGCAACCGCTCGATAAGCGTGAGGCCGTCGAGCGTGGGACTGAACAGCGCGTCGTAGCTGCCCTGCGTCGCTTCCACGACCTTGGCGCACTGGTGACGCAATGTATGAGTGACCGAACCGGGCGCGAGGCCGGTGACGCGATCGATAATGTCCTGGTCAATGTCGTATGTCATGCTCAACTCCGGAAAACTGCAGATGGCCAGTGCCGCATGCTGCTGCTTCTTCCGTGGTTCGCGTTGCACGCATCACGCGCTCATTTCGCTTCGCGCTCGGCGAGTGCGGGGGGCGGTGGCGCGAGCATCCATTCGTTCCCTTCGACTTCCGGCTCGGCGAACGCCACCATGTTGGCGTAATGCCATTCGACATCCTCACGATAAAACGTCGAGGCCAGCCTCTGTGCGAGCCGCTTCGTACCTTCGCTGACGGCCGGGATGTCGCCCGACAACGCGCCGTGCGAGAGCGTCGCGGGCGCGCAGAAACAGTGGATGCGTTCGAGCCCGGGACATGCGCCCGGCGTGTTCTCCTGAAACTCGAAGACCGGTCCGAGGTCGGGCGAATCGCCAAGCTCGACATCATCGTCGTCCGCGGGCGGACCGTAGCGGTCCTTCCAGAGGCGAACGTGGCGCGCGAACGGTGCAAATTCGGGGCGGCTCGCCAGGTCGATACGGATGCCCGTTCCGAAGAGCAGGAAGTCCAGGACGAAGTCACCTTTGGGTATGCTGACTTGCAGTTCATTTTCCACCACCTCGATACCGGTGACTTGCGCACCGAGATTGAACCAGGCGTTGGCATGGCGCGACACGCGCAGCGTGCTGCCGCGTGGCGGTGGCACCTGTGTTGCACGTTGATGTAGTGGCGGATCCGCCACTTCCAGTCATCGGGCAGCGCGACATGGCCGTGCGTGAGGCCTGGATTGCCCGCGCCCTTGCCCTTGTTAATAATGCGCGAGATGTCCGCGCGGCGGATCAGCAGATCGACCGAAGCCGCGCCCGCTTCGAGGGCGGTCGCTGCACTGTCCATCGCCGACGCACCCGCGCCGATGACGCCGACGCGATTGCCGCGCAACGTGCCGAGTCCATTACGTCGGACGAGTGGGCGTAGAAGCGGCGCGGGCAGATCATGCGCGAATGCGAGCAGGGAAGGGCCGCCAAAACCATCGCGGCCCATCGCAAGGATAACGTGGCGCGCATGGATGGTCTCGCTGCCGGCGACACTCGTGACAGACAGCGCGACGCTGCTGTCCGCGCGTGGCGTGATGGCGGTGACATGGTGTTCGTTGCGCACGTCGATACCGAGCACATCGCGATACCAGCGCAGATAGTGCATCCATTGCAACCGCGGGATCTTGTCGAGCGCGTCCCACGCCTGTGCGCCGAACTGCGCTTCGAACCACGCGCGGAACGTGAGCGAAGGCAGGCCGAGCGCGGGATCCGTGAGCTGCTTCGGTAAACGAAGTGTTTCCATGCGCGCCGTGGTGGCCCATGGGCCTTCGAATCCGCGCGGCGACTGATCGTAGATGACGGCATCGATGCCGAGATGGCCGAGCGAGGCGAACACCGCAAGTCCGGCCATCCCGCCGCCTATGATCGCCACGCTATGACGGGGCGGCCGTCGAGGGTGCGCGCGGGTATCCAGCGCTTCGCGAACAGTTCGAACCACGCGAGATCTTCGCGCAGGCGGGCTTCGAGCGCGGCGAGACCAACGGACGATGGGGTGATCGGATTCACCACGGCAAAGCTTCCTTGACGGCAGGCAGATCGCCATAGAGCGACTGCAGGACTTGGGTGTGCTCGGTACTGCGCGCAGCGCGAAATCGGAGAGTATGGCGCGCGCTGCGTCGGCGAGCGCGTCGATGAGCGCGGCAGTCACGGGGGGCAGCGCGATTGCATCGCGCGAGATCACGCCAAAGAAATACGGAATGTCAGTGTCGATCGAGCGGATCGCGACGCCGCTCAGCGGCATTCCATAGGCAGTGACCGGTTCGAGCACCGAGATACCGAGGCCGGCGTGGACCGCGGTCAGCGCGTTCATCGATGAATTCGTTTCGATCAGTCCCGCTGGCGTGACGTCCGCCAGAGCGAAAGCGTGGTCGAGCCGGCGGCGCAAGCGGTATGGATTCTGCATCGTGACGATGCCCCGGCCCTCGCAGGCCGACAGTGGCAGCCGATTGTGTCGCGCCGCGGATCGTCGTCGCGCAGCGCCGCAATGCACGCGGATTGCCCGATCCAGTGCACGACCACGCCGCGGTGTTCGAGCGGCAGGCTCGCCACGCCGATGTCGGCCGCGCCGCTAAGCACCTCGTGCACAACCTGCTCGGGGGCAGGCTGCGCAGCTGGATCGTCTGCGCAGCGTCCGCAACATCGGGGTGCGCGAGCGCGACGGGTACGAGGCCCGCGGCGAGAGCAGAGGTTACGGCAATGCGCAGCGGCCGGCTTTCGCCGCAGCCAATCTCGCCAGCACGTTTCTGAATCGGATGAAGACCCGTCAGCACGTACTCGACGTCCTCACATATAGCAGCAGGATGCCTGCTCGGTCGGCGTGACGCGCGGGCCGTTGCGCGTGAACAGCGGATAACCACCAACCTCGGCTTCGAGTTCCTGAATCAGCCGCGTGATTGCGGGCTGCGAACGTCCCAGCAGGCGGTCGGCGGCGGTAACGCTACCCGTGTGATCACTGCGGCGAAGAAGACGCGTGGGCCGACTCCGTGGCGCAGGCTCATCAGGCGCATTAGTCCGACCATGATGGTCTACTTCTGCTACGGCTGGACCGGATGGCTGTTCTTAACATGGCTGCCGACGTTTTTCATGCACGGACGCAGTCTCGATCTCAAGAGTTCGGCGCTCTTTTCGGCGGGCGTGTTTCTTTCGGACGTGGTCGGCAATACGGCGTGCGGCGTGCTATCGGATCGAATTCTCAAGTGCATGGGCAAAATGTGGTCGCCGCACGTCGCAACATGATCATCGTCGCATTTCTGGGCGCGCTCGTGTTTCTCGCGCCGGTGATGATCGTGCACTCCCTGCCCGTCATGGCCGCATCG
>JAQFVJ010000178.1 GCA_029439525.1 Caballeronia sp. BR6202001591004 | reverse complement strand
CTGCGCGCGCGTCTTCTTCCGCCTTCCTGGCGGCTTCGCCGTCTTCCTCTTTCTCATCAGACGCGGCTTCCGCCTTCGCATCGGCCGTCGCCGGCGTGCGGGCTTCCTGACGCGCGGCCTGTGCCGCACGCGAAATTTCCGCTGCCTGAGCCGCGGCTGCCGCACGGCGCGCCGCTTCCTCTTCCTGCTCCTTGCGCTCGGCTTCCGCCGCTTCCTCGCGCTCGAGCTGTTCGGCGGCCAGACGCGCTTCTTCCACGCGGCGCTGGAGTTCGGCCTCGTCGACTTCCGGCTCTTCGACGTGATTCGCCGCCGGCTCCTGCTGCTCCGCGCCGGTTTCATCGCGTTTCACGAACACACGCTTCTTGCGCACCTCGACCTGAATGGTGCGAGCCTTACCCGTTGCGTCGGATTGCTTGATTTCCGACGTATGCCGGCGGGTCAGAGTGATCTTGCGCTTATCGGCGTCGGCGGGGCCGTGCGACTTGCGCAAATGATCGAGCAGACGCGCCTTGTCCATCTCGGACAGGTCGTCGTTCGCGCTCGTTTTCTGTACGCCAGCCGCCTGCAGTTGCTCCAGCAGCACGCCTGCAAGCATTTTCAGTTCCGCGGCAAATTGGGCTACGTTGTTACTCGCCATTCATTCCTCTTGATGCAAAAGGACAGATCCTTGCGGTTAGATCGGGGTCACGCGGCCAAACAGGCCGCCAAATTTCAGTGCGCCATGGTCATTTCTCACTGGAACCAGTGTTCACGTGCTTTCACGATCAACGCCTTAGCGGCATCCTCTTCCATACTGGTCATTTCGACCAATTCATCTACTGCCAGCTCCGCGAGGTCGTCGCGGGTCTGAATCTCGTGTTCCGAGAGCTTCGCGAGCAGATCGTTGTTCATGCCATCGAGGCTCTTCAGATCGAGCGCGACGCCCTCGACCTTTTCTTCGTTGGCGATGGCCATCGTGAGCAACGCATCGCGCGAGCGGTTGCGCAGCTCGTGCACCGTGTCTTCGTCGAAGGCTTCGATTTCGAGCATTTCGTTGAGCGGCACGTAGGCGATTTCTTCGAGGCTCGTGAAGCCTTCATCGATCAGGATGTCGGCGACTTCCTCGTCCACATCCAGACGCGCCATGAACAGGTCGCGCAACTTGCCACGCTCTTCGTTCTGCTTCGACGCCGATTCTTCCGGCGTCGTGATATTGATTTGCCAGCCCGTGAGTTCGCTCGCGAGCCTCACGTTCTGACCGGCGCGGCCGATGGCGACCGCGAGTTCGTTTTCGTCCACGACCACGTCCATCGAGTGCTTTTCTTCATCGACGACGATCGACTGGACCGCTGCCGGCGCGAGAGCGCCGATCACGAACTGCGCGGGGTCTTCTGACCATAGCACGATGTCCACATTCTCGCCACCGAGCTCGTTGCGCACCGCCTGGACACGCGAACCGCGGATTCCCACGCAGGTGCCGATCGGGTCGATCCGCTTGTCGTAGGCGATCACACCGATTTTCGCACGCACGCCGGGATCGCGCGCAGCCACCTTGATTTCGAGCAGGCCCTGTTCGATTTCCGGCACTTCGAGTTCAAACAGCTTCATCAGGAACTCGGGTGCGGTGCGCGAGAGTTCGATCTGCGGGCCGCGCGCCGTGCGGTCGACCTTGGCGATATAAGCACGCACGCGATCGCCCACGCGCAGGTTTTCCTTCGGAATGAGCTGGTCGCGGCGCAGCAGCGCTTCGACACGGCCCGATTCGACCATGAAATTGCCCTTGTCCAGACGCTTGACCGAGCCGGTCATGATCTTTTCGCCGCGCTCGAGGAAGTCGTTAAGGATCTGCTCGCGCTCGGCGTCGCGCACCTTCTGCAGGATGACCTGCTTGGCGGCCTGCGCGCCGATACGGCCGAATTTGATCGACGGAATTGGCTCCTCGATGAAGTCGTCCACCTGCGCGCCCGGCTTCTGCTCTTTCGCTTCGAACAGCAGGATTTCCTGGTCCGGCTCTTGCAGGCCGGCTTCGTCCGGCACCACGCGCCAGCGGCGGAAGGTTTCGTGCTCGCCGCTTTCACGGTCGATCGCGACGCGGATATCGATGTCTTCTTCGAACAGTTTCTTTGTTGCGGAAGCAAGCGCAACCTCGAGCGCTGCGTACACCACGTCCTTGTTGACGTTTTTTTCGCGCGCCAGCGCATCCGCCAGCATCAAAACTTCGCGACTCATTGTTTGCGGCTCCTAAAGTCAACCTTTGGGGACGAGACGTGCCTTATCGAGGTCCGCAAGCGTGAAATCCAGCATCGCGGCGCCGTCCTTCCCTTCAAATTCCAATCCGATCGTTTCGCCTTGGGGCGCATGCAAAATGCCCCGGAACGACTTGCGCCCGTCCAGCGGCTTTTGCAGTGTGATGGAGACTTCGCTTCCCGCGAAGCGCTCGAAATCGGCCAGCTTCTTGAGCGGTCGGTCGAGCCCGGGCGACGACACTTCGAGGCGGTCGTAGTCGATGTTCTCAACTTCAAGCACGTACTGGAGCTGACGCGTGACCTTCTCGCAATCCTCGATGGCGATACCGGCCGGCTGATCGATGTACACACGCAGCATGCCGCCTCCCGAACGTTCGAGATCGACAAGCTCGTAACCCAAGCCGGAGACCGTGGTTTCAATCAAATCCGTCAGTTGCACAGTCACAGTAACTCCAAGGTGTTCGCGCGCCCCACACCGAAACACCTGCGGGTAAGCGCCTTGATGCGGGCCGCCCCCCTGCTCCCTAGATGCTGAACCGAAATAAGCCCAAAAAATGGGCGCAACCCCCATTTTCTTAACCGAGGTCGCACCCGGGCCAGCGGAATAAAACGCGTGCCCACCGAAAAAGATCTTGTAATTTTAGCCATTTTTCGCGATAAACGCAAACGTAGCGCACGTGTTGACGTCTGTTCCGCGCTCTTTTGGCCTTGTTCCGCTGCGATTTTCACACTGCGCGGCGGCCGAGTCTGACGTTCCGAAAACCGGGCGAAGGACGATTGAAAGTGCTTCGGCCAGCTCCTCCCAGACTGGACTGGACGCCACGGGCGTCGCTCAGCGGTTTCGCGTGCGATTGCGCGCGCCGCCGCGTCCGGCGCCGCCGGCCTTGTTCTGCGCGGGCTGGCCGCCACCGCCCTGACGATTGCCACCGCGCGGACCATTGCCGCCCGCCGCGCGCTTGCCCGGCGCGCCGTTCATGCCGCCTTGCGGTGCACCCTGCGGGCGCCCGCCACGCGCGCCGCCGCGTCCGTTGTTCGCGCGATTGCCGTTCGGCTCGTTACCGCCGATGCGGTTGTCGTTTGCTTCGCGGCCGTGCCGGCCCATGCCACCGCCGGTGTTGCCATTGCCGTTGCCGCCGAAACCGCCGCCCAGCCCCCCCATGCCACCGAGCCCGAATCCGCCCGCCGATGCGCCGCGTTGTCGGCCGCGTCCCGGTGGCGTCTGCTGCGTCATGCGCGAATGCGAACTCAAGACCGGCTCACGCGTAATGAAGCCCATCGACGTTTGCATCGGGTCGGGCTGCGTGCGCGGCGTCGAATTCCGAGAGCCTTTCTCGGCGGTCGGCGCCTTCAGGCCCACCGACGCCATCAGGCTGCGCACCTGATTGTCTTCCAGCTCTTCCCAGCGCCCGCGCTTGAGGCCGCGCGGCAGCGCGATCGGGCCGTGACGCGTGCGGATCAGCCGGCTCACCATCAGGCCGGCCACTTCGAACATACAGCGCACTTCGCGATTGCGGCCTTCCGCCAGCGCGACGTGATACCAGTGATTGGTGCCTTCGCCGCCGCCGTCCTGGATACGCAGGAAGTTCGCAGGGCCGTCATCGAGTTCGACGCCCTTGAGCAGCTTCTGCTTCATCCCTTCCGACAACTGGCCGACCACGCGCACCGCGTATTCACGCTCGACGCTATAACGCGGATGCATGAAGCGATTCGCCAGATCGCCGGAGGTCGTGAACAGCAGCAGTCCTTCGGTGTTGAAGTGGAGACGGCCGACTGCGAGCCATTTGGCGGTCTTCATCGACGGCAGCTTGTCGAACACCGACGGACGGCCTTCCGGGTCCGCGTGGCTGACGATCTCGCCAGTCGGCTTGTGATACAGCAGGATGCGCGGCGGCTTGGTCGACAGCTTGCGCTTGATCGGCTTGCCGTTGATGCGCACCTGATCGGTCGGCAGGATACGCTGGCCGATGTGCGCCGGCTCGCCGTTCACCGACACGCGCCCGGCGATGATCAGTTCTTCCATGTCGCGGCGCGAACCCATGCCCGCGTCCGCGAGCACCTTGTGCAGCTTCGGCGCGTCATCGTCCGGCTCGAGCACGCGCTTTTGCGTCAGCGCGTTGCGGCCACAGCGCAGCATCGGTGCGCGCACCCCGGCGGCATTGTTGTCGGCGTCGAAGGCCGGCGACGTCACGTAGGCAAACACGTCGTCCGTTGCGGCTGCGGCCGGGGTCTCGGCGGTCGCGGAGGCCGCGTCGTTGCGCTTGCCGCGCTTTTGCTGACCCTGCTGCTGATTCTTGCGGCGACCGCCTTCGCGCGGCGCCTGCGGCAGGGCCGCTGCTTCCGCGTTTTCGCCCGCGTCCTGACGCGCGTTGGGGCGACTGCCTTCGCCCTTCGCCTTCGCATTGTGCGGCGTCTTCGCGCCCGCGTCCTTGCGCAGCATGCGCACCTGCGCAACCATGACGCCATCGGGCAGCGTTTCGTTCACGGCGGCGGTTGGAGCCGGCACGCCTTCGGTGCCCTTGGTCTTGGCGACAGCGCGACGCCTCGCGATCAGACTGCGCGGCCCCCGGCGCAAGCTGCGGCGCGGACGATCGTCGCCCTCGCCGCCTTCGTCGATGCGCTCGGATTGCGTGCGTTCGTCGGCATCGGCCGACTCAGGGGCGTCCGCGGCGTGCACGGGGCGCGCGGATTCAGGCAAATCGCTGTCGTGGGAGCGTGTCAAAACAACCTCAAATGTCGAATCACGCGCCCATCGCGGGCGCGTCAGTAATTTCCGCTGACCGGTCCGGCTGGTCGTCTCGAAATGATCTTTTTGGAGAGCCGGGTTGCCGGGTCAGGGGCCATGCAAATGCCTCAGGGCGTGTCAGGCGGGCGCGCCCTGGGTTCCTCGGAATCCGTCGTCGAGCTCGATGCCACCCGACGCCTGCGCGTCGCGTTCGTCTTCGTTCGCCGGCAGGCCGGGTTCAGCGTGCTCTTCGTGTTCTGCGTGCACCGCGTGCTCAGCGTGCGTTTTGTGCTCTTCGCGCGCGTCCGGCGCCTCGTGGACGTCGCTCGTAGCGTGCAGCGGCCGCGCATCGGTGCTGGTCGCCGTATCGGCATCGCCAGATTCCCTCGCACGTTCCGTTCCGAGTCTCTCGTGTTGCTGTTCTCGTTCGGCTTGCTGGTCTTGCTGCGCTGTCTGCGCCACTTCGATAGTCGAAGCGGCCGCATCCTGATCCTGGATCGCCTGGACCCCCGTTTCTTCCAAATCGACCGGTGCGGACGGATCTTGTTCCGCAACCGCTTCCGTTGCGCTCGCCGCGGAAGCGCCTTCCACGAATTCGATCGAATGCTGCGCGAGCAACGATGCCTCGATTTGCACGGACGGATTGTCCAGCGCCGGCAATTCGTCGAGCGCGGTCAGGCCGAGATCGTCCAGAAACTGCTTGGTCGTGGCGTACAGCGCCGGCCGGCCGGGCACGTCACGATGACCGATCACCTCGATCCAACCACGGTCTTCGAGCTGCTTGACGACTTGCGTGTTGACCGTCACGCCGCGAATTTCTTCGATATCGCCCCGAGTAACAGGCTGCCGATAAGCAATGATTGCCAGTGTCTCGAGCACGGCGCGCGAATATTTCGGCGGTTTTTCCGGATGCAGCCGGTCGAGATACGACCACATTGCCGGCTTGCTCTGAAAGCGCCATCCCGTCGCCAGCGCCACCAGTTCGACGCCACGGCCCGACCAATCCGCCTGCAGGCTTTCGAGGAGCGCGCGAACGGTATCCGCCGAAACATCGTCGCCGAACAGCTTGCGCATTTCGCTCAGCCGCAGCGGTTCCTGCGCGCAGATCAAAACAGTCTCGAGGACGATTTTCGCCTCTTGGGTATTCATGCAGCTTGGGCCAACCCCAATCAATATGGTCAATGATCCGATACAAATCGAGCTTGTGCAGTTTCGACCGCGGATGAACGCCAACTTAGCGCTGCGGACGATAAACCTGGACGCGGAGTATCAAGACGCGCTCGCTCGATTTTGATCGGTCATTTTGATCGGTCATATTGATTGGGAGCACGCACCGGTGAGAGGCGACATTGGGCGGTCGGTGAGCGAACCGCCGGGCCATCCAGCCGGACGAGGTGGCACTTTCGTGGATGAAAGGAAAGCGCGTGACTGAGCGCCATATTACGCAAAAAGAATCGGGGCGTAAAGGTAAATCAGAAATCGGCGTGTGGCGCGCACCTTCCCGAAGTGAGCACCATACGCCGATCGGCCTCACGCCTTGGGCTGCCCCGTCAGAAACCGGCGCAGACGCTCGACGCCCGCATCGAGCCGCGCCGGATCGCAAGCGTAGCACCAGCGCACGAAGCCTTCACCCTCCGCGCCGAACGCGCTGCCCGGTGCGACGCCGAGGTACGCCTCCCGCACGAGGCGTTTGCATAGCTCGAGGCTGCGCACTGCGCCGGGCATCGAAAAGAACAGGTACATGGCGCCGTCGGGCGCGCGCACGTCGACGCCTTCGATACCCTGCAACGCGCGCACGAGGTGGTCGCGGCTCGCACGCAAATCGTCGACCAGCGTCCGCGTGAAGGCCTCGCCCTCCTCGACTGCGACGAGATGTCCGCCTGCTGCACGAACGACAGCGCGCACGACGTGTTGTATTCGACCAGCTTGCCGAGATCGTCCATCAGGCGGGTCGACGCCACCAGCCAGCCGAGCCGCCAGCCGGTCATCAGCCACGCCTTGGAAAACGAGTTGACGGCGATCACCCGCTCGTCGCGCGAAGCGAGGTCGAGAAACGACGGTGCGACGCACCCGTCACCGCCGTAAAATACAGGCGCTCGTAGACTTCGTCCGCGACGATCCAGATGCCGTAGCGGCAACAATGCTCTAGAACGGTGCGCTGCTGTTCGCGTGTCATGGTCCAGCCGGTCGGGTTGTTTGGCGAGTTGATCATGAGCATGCGCGTCGCCGGCGTGAGCGCGGCCAGCAGGCGATCGAGGTCGAGCGTCCAGCCGCGCGGACTGTAGGTCAGCGAAACGGTTTCGACGCTCGCGCCAAGGATCTTCGGAATCTCGACCAGATTCGGCCACAGCGGCGTGACCGCGACCACGCGATCGCCCGCGCCGACGACCCAGTTGTGCCGCCAGCATCAGCGCATTCACGCCGGCGCTCGTCACGGCGATATGGTCCGCCGACGTCGCGCCGTGCAGTGTGCTCACATAGCGCCCGAGCGCGTCGCGCAGCGGCGCAATGCCGAAATTGTGCGTGTAGAACGCGCGCCATCGGCGAGCGCGCGGCTCGCGCGCTCGCCGATGCAGGCAAGGGGGGTGACGCGATCCGATTCGCCGAACCAGAACGGCAGCACGTCCGGCACGCCGAAGCCGGCGTTGGCCACTTCGCGAATCTGAGAGGGCCGCAGCGCGCGTACCGCGTCGCGCGCTTTCGGCGCGCCGGCGAGAGTGTGTTCGCCCGTCAGTTCACCCCGTTCCGCGCTCACCGCCTTCCGAATCGCTCATTGCCCGCCTCGTCGAAGAAAAATGAAGTCTAACGCACCCGTTGTTTTTTCGAGATATGGGCCGGTCAGCCCTGCTCTTCCGCGCGACCCGGCAGCACCGCGATCAGCGACCACCCGGATTCCGCCGCCGGCGACAGCGAGCGATCGCGCCGCCGTACCAGTTTGACCGTGC
>JAQFVJ010000177.1 GCA_029439525.1 Caballeronia sp. BR6202001591004 | reverse complement strand
GCTTCTTCGTCGCCGATATCGCGCGCGCGACGCGCTCAAGTTCGAAGCGGTCAAGGCGATGGTGTCGTTCGCCAACGCAAGCGGCGCATTGCTGATTGCCGAAGGCATCGAAAGCGAAGCGGATCTCGAGATCGTGCGCGATCTCGGCATCGCCTGCGCGCAGGGCTTTTTGCTGGGACGTCCTGCTGCATCGCCTGTCGCGCATCTTCCCGAAGCGGTCACGCGCACGCTGCGCTCGGGACAGATTTCGTCTATCCCGCGCATACGCGCACGGGCGCCACCGCTGACATGAACGCCGTGATCGACCGACCGCATGCTGGTCGAAGCGCCGACGCTTACCGTCAAGTCGCGCAACGACGATGTCTTGCGCCTCTTCAATAGAAGATGCCGTCGCTGCACGCGGTGGCGATCGTCGATGCTGGCCGTCCGGTCGCGCTCATCAATCGCCGCGCGTTCATGGATCAATACGGGCTGCCGTACCACCGCGAAGTGTTCGGCAAGCGGCCGTGCAATCGGATGCCGCTCATCGTCGAGCGCGGTTCCACTTTCGAGCAGATCGCGCGGCTATTCACGACCGACGATCCGCATTATCTGTCCGATGGCTTCATCGTCACCGATGACGGATGTTACGCGGGACTTGCGACCCGTGCGAGCATGGTGCGCACCGTGACTGAAGCGCGTGTAGAAGCGACACGTTACGCGAATCCGTTGACCTTCCTGCCTGGCAATGTGCCGCTCAATTCGCATATCAACAGGCTGGTGGAGAACGGCGCGGGCTTCATTGCGTGCTATTTCGATCTGGATCATTTCAAAGCCGTTCAACGATCGTTACGGCTACTGGCAAGGCGACGAAGTGCTGAAGACCGCCGCCAACATGCTCGCGTCGGTATGCGAGCCGACGCGCGATTTTCTCGGGCATATCGGCGGCGACGATTTTCTGCTGCTGTTCCAGAGCGACGACTGGCGCGCGCATGATCGATGCGTTCAACGATATCGTCAAGCGTTTTTATTCGCTGGAAGAGCGGCTCGCGGGCGGTATTCACGGCGAGGACCGGTTGGCGCGGCCGACCTTCTTCGGCTTCGTGCGTCTGTCAGCGGGCGCGGTGTGCGTCGGGCCAGCGGCGGCGCGCGGCAGTTCGCATGTGAGCACGGCGGCGCTGGCCAAGCGCATGGCCAAAGAGGAAGCGAGCGGGTTCTCGGTTCTCGATCTCGGTTTTGATTCGCCGGCCGGCTGAGCGTATTGGTTACGCCGCGCCCTTCGGCACGCGTCCCATCAATCAGATAGAAACTCGTCATTCGGCCGCATCGTCATTCGGCCGCATCTACATCACGTTCGCCATGCGGTTCGACAGGCCGAAGAACGCAGTGATCACAGCAATATCCCAGATGTCCTCATCGCTGAAACCGTGCGCATGCAGCGTGGCGAAATCCGCATCGTCAACACGTCCGGCGTCCTTGCACACCTTCACCGCGAAATCGAGCATCGCCTTCTGGCGCGGCGTGATATCCGCCTTGCGATGATTCACCGCGACCTGATCCGCGACGAACGGCTTCTTCTCGTAGATGCGCAGAATGGCCCCGTGCGCGACCACGCAATACAGACAGTTATTCACCGCACTCGTCGTCACGACGATCATCTCGCGCTCGCCCTTCGTGAGACCGCCTTCTTTTAAGCATCAACGCATCGTGATAGGCGAAGAACACGCGGAATTCGTCGGGCCGATGCGCGAGCGTCAGAAACACGTTCGGCACGAAGCCCGCTTTCTCCTGCACTTCGAGAATGCGCGCGCGGATATCGTAGGGCCAGTCCTGCGGATCGGGAACGGGATAGCGGCTGATTGCATGCCTGATGGTGTTTGATTGCTGGGTCGTCGTGATGTCTCCGTCGAATTATTAAAAGTAAAAGCTCGATACGCGGCGGTCATTGTGCCTCACAGTCTTTCCTGCGACGGTCAGCGACGCGAACAGCTTGAGCAGACTCTCGACGTTGACGGGCTTTGACGAAGTGATAGTCGAAGCCCGCTGATTGCGCGCGCAAGCGATCTTCGGCCTGTCCGTAGTCGGTAATTGCGATCAGCAGCGGCGTGCTCTCGCCCTTGCGCCGCAGACGCCGCGCGAGTTCGTAGCCGTCGATATCCGGCAAACCGATATCGAGTAGCGCGATATCGGGCCGCAACGGCGGCGCGGTCTCGAGCGCTTTGGTCGACGAATACGCGACGCGCGCGACATGTCCTTCGGATTCGCACAGCATGGCGAGCGAATCTGCGACATCGCGATTGTCGTCGACCACGAGAATGCGCGACGCCTGACGCGTTTCGCGTGATCCGGCATCGGACAGCGAATACGCGGAATGCCGCTCGAGATGATGCAAACGCGGCAAGCGGATCGTTACCGTAGTGCCGAGTCCGGAGCCGGGGCCGGGGCTTTGCACGGCGATGGTGCCCTTGTGCATCTCCACGAGCTTCTTCACGAGCGACAGGCCGCCGAGGCCACCGTTCGATCGGTCGAGCGTGCGCTCGCCCTAAGAAAACAGTTCGAACACCTTCGGCAGCAGATCGGCGGAAATGCCTGCGATGATGATCGCCACGGCCTGCTCATCCGCCTGCACGGTGACCAAAATACGCCCTTGTTCGGGCGTGTATTTGCTCGCGTTGTTCAGCACGTTGACGAGAATCTGCGGGAGCCGCGTGACGTCGCCGCACACCCACACGGTCGCATCGGTCACATCGACGGCAATATCCTGCGCGCGCGACTCCACCATGCCCGCAATGGCTTCGACCGCGTGATACACTGCCGTACCGACGAGAATCGGTTCGAGCTGCAACGCGATGCGTCCCTGCGTAATGCGCGACACTTCGAGCAGATCGCCGACGATGCGCGTCATATGCTCGACCTGCCGGCTCATCAGGCTGATCAATACGCGTATTGGCGTGGATGTCGTGATCCTTCTGCAATAGCGCGCTGGCCGTGCGCAGCGGCGCGAGCGGATTGCGTAGCTCGTACGCGAGCATGGCGAGGAATTCGTCCTTGCGCCGGCCCGCTTCGCGCAACATCAGTTGCATCGACTTGCGCTCGGTTATATCGATCAGACAGCCGATGATGCGCAGCGGCTCGCCTTCGTTGCCGCACTGAAGCAGGGCGCTGCCCTGCATCCATTGCTCGCTGTGCATATTCTTGACGCGGAATTCGAACGGACCACCGGGGTCTTCACCCAATACGAGACATCGCAGATAGCGGTCGAGCGTCGCGGCGTCTTCGGGATGCACACGCGAGAGCGCTGTATCGTAGGTCATGGTCCCGTCGACGAGCGGTTCGCCGCCGGTCTCGAACTGCAATGTCCATGTCGTGAGTTTGAGCGAGACGATATGAATCTTCCCGGTCTGCATCGCCACCGTGAGGCGCAGGCGGCGCGCTTCGATGGCCGCTTGCGCTTCGTACTTCGTATTGCGACGTAACGTCGGTCGTGGTGCCGAACCATTCCTGCAGCTTGCCGTGCGTATCGTAGAGCGGTGCCGCATGCGCCTGCACGATGCGATAGCTGCCATCGCGCCGCCGCATGCGGAAGGTGAGAGTGATGGCGACGCCCTCCTTGAGCGCTTCGAGCCATGCCTGATGGATGCGCTCGCGGTCGTCGGGATGAGTGAAGTCGAGCCAGCCCCGCCTGACGCACTTCGGGCGACGTACCCGTGAAGCACTCCCATTCCCCGCCGGAAGGGCGTATTTCGCCGTTCGCATCGGCGGACCAGACAAGCGCGCCCGTCGATTCCACCAGCACGCGATAACGCCGCTCGGAAAGACTCAGGCGGTCTTCATCCGCACGCTGCACGCTGATGTCGAAACTCACGCCATGCCATACACGCGCGCCAGCACACCGTGCCGGTCGAACTCCGGATGACCGCGCATGCGCAGCCACCGGCGCGGGCTGGCATCGCCGTCGAGCAGCATGAAGTCGAATTCGAACGGACCGCCTTCGCGCAATGCTTCAGTGAGCTTGCGCTGAAACGGCTCGCGATATTCCGGCGCGACGCGATCCCATAATTCGGACAGTGTCACCGCCTCGTTGCCGGGCGGAAACGAGTAGAGCACCGCGAGTTGTGCGGTCATCCCCACACCAGCGCGTCTTCATGTCCCATTCCCAGGCGCCCATGCGCACGCCCGCGAACGCGGCCTCCAGGCGTCGTTCGCCCGCTTCGTACATCGCCCAGACATGACGGCATTCGTGAATGTCGATGGCCACGCCCACCGTGTCGCTGATCTGGCCGTCTTCATCGCGACGTGCCTGCAAATGCAGCGTATGCCAGCGAAATGCGCCGTCCGCGCGCAATAATCGAACGTCGACGTTACGCAGCAAGGTGCCGTCGCGCATCTGTCTCAGAGCGTCCAGCACGGGCTGCACATCTTCGGGGTGGACAAAAGCTTTCCAGTGCCGCCCGACCAGTTCGGGAAATGCAATACCGAGATAGCGGCATGCCCACGGATTGCCGTATTAAATAGCTCTGTCGCATGCCGCGCGCCAGACGAACGACGGGAGGAAGTGAACAGGGTCGTGCATGAGCGTCCTTGCTTCGGATAATCGCCGAGTTGCGTCGCGAGGGCGCCCCTCGAATAAAGTTAGCGATAGCTTAGGGACACCGTTAAGCAAAAGCCATAAAGTATGACCAGCGTAGCGGCACGTTGCGGCGCGAAGTGGAAACTCTTGCCGATTGATTACGACGGTAATGCTTAAAAAGCACGGACTGTCTTAAATGCACTTAGCCTGCTTCGCCGACATCTTTAGGATTAGGCAACGCATCGTCCTTGCCGGGCTTAGGTCTAGCGGGTTCGTCCTTCATCTGGCGGGGCTATTTATCGCTCAGACGCCGGTCGGCCAGGTTCGGATCGTCGGGTATTTGCTTCGGCGGCGTGGGTCGATCGGTGTTCTCAGTCATGTCGATGCACTCCTTATGAGTCGGATGCCAATCATCGACATGAGTCTTCGCATGAGGCGTGCCCACTTGCGACCGGCCCGCGCGGCACATCACTAAGCGACCGCATTGAAGTCAGCGCTTCTGCAAGTCAGGTTCCACAGCACGAGCGTGAGCACGAGTCCCACCACGGACACGATCGTCTGCAACACCGACCACACTGCGACGGTCTGCTTGAACTTCAGGCCGAAGTACTCGCGCACCAATCCAGAAGCCCGCATCGTTGACGTGGCAGAAGAACACCAGCCCGCGCCGATGGCCAGCGCCTCAGCGAGTTATGCGTCGCCGACAGCCCGCCGACGACCGGCGCGACGATGCCCGCCGTAGTCGTGGTCGCGACGGTGGCCCGAGCCGGTCGCCTGACGCAGCGCCACCGCCATCAGCCACACGAGCAGCAGGGGCAGATGCACGCCCACCGCGATCTTGCCGATGGTCACGCTGATACCCGCGTTCACCAGCATCTGCTTGAGGCCGCCGCCCGCGCCGATGGTCAGCAAAAGCGCCGCGATCGGCGGCAGGCTGCGCCGCAGAATGCCACCGACGCGATCGCGCGCCATGCCGCGCGACCAGCCGAGCATGACGATGGCGAACAGCACCGTGAGCGCCAGCGGCTCGCCGACGAAATCGAGCGTGTCGTACAGCAGCGTGTCCTTCGTGAGCGCGAGCTTGGCGACGGTACGCCCTAGCATCATCACGACGGGCAAAAAAATGGTGATGAGCGAAATCGCGAAGCCTGGCTGCGATGCGCCGTCCGCGTGTTCGGTGAACAGCTTGCCCACTCTTCCGGCTCTTCCACATGCAGCCGCTTAGAAATGGACATGCCATACAACGGCCCCGCGAGAATCACGGCGGGCAGCGCGACGATCAGGCCGAGGCCGTGAGACCCAGGTCCGCATGCAACGCGCTCACCGCGATCAGCGGTCCCGGATGCGGCGGCAGCAGCGCGTGCAGTGTCGTCATGCCGGGGGGCGCGGGTATCGCGATACGCAAAATCGGCTGCTTCGAGCGGCACGCCATCACGAAGATGATGGGCACCATCATTACCAGGCCCACTTCGAAGAACAGCGGCAAACCGACGATGATCGCGACGAAGGCCATCATCCACGGCAGCGTTTTGGGCGTGGAATAATCGAGCAGCGTGGTGACGAGGCGGTCGGCCGCGCCGGATTCGGTCATCAGTGCGCCCAGCATGGCGCCCAGCGCGATGATGATGCCGACGTCGCCGAGCAAGGCGCCCGCGCCCTTGCTGAAGGCCTGCGGCTTCGAGCAGCTGATGCGCGGCGAAGCCCGCGACGAAGGTGCCGACGAGTATGGAAAGAAACGGTGCAAGCCGGAGCACACCGATGGCGACGATGATGATCATG
The DNA here is from genome assembly GCA_029439525.1 of Caballeronia sp. BR6202001591004. GTDB lineage: Bacteria > Pseudomonadota > Gammaproteobacteria > Burkholderiales > Burkholderiaceae > Caballeronia. The sequence continues at coordinate 304 of JAQFVJ010000177.1, read as the reverse complement.
AGTCCGAGCGCGCAGGCAATGAGAAGCCGGGTGTCGTGCGCCGACCACGCGGCGAGTGTTGTCGTTGGATTCACAGTGACCTTGTGCTGATGCGCATCGCTGTTAGCGGATGCGATTACGGTTGGCTTTCGTTGTACATGGGTATGCCGAGTGGACATGCCGGCGTGAAGCCCCGTCGTAATAGCACTTTTATCGGCGACGTGTCAAAATACGGTCGCGCGGGTTACTTTATTTAGGAAATAATAAATACGCGTCCAAGCCGCCCTAAAGCCTGAAGACCTTAGGTTAGGCCGCTTCCTGCTTG
>JAQFVJ010000176.1 GCA_029439525.1 Caballeronia sp. BR6202001591004 | reverse complement strand
GCCCGACGTATACCCTGCTATCGTGGTCCACGCTGGCCTCCGCGGGAAGTTATCGGGGTGCCGCTCATGCCTCACCCATGCGGCATCTGGCAGAGATGCTAACCCGCGTCGAACACCCCACGTCAGGCCAGCCTCCGCCTCACAGAAAATCATACTGACTTTCTTTGGTCACTTTCTTTGCAGCAGCAAAGAAAGTGACCCCCGCGCCGGGGAGGTGCCTACTGCAATAAAGAAACAAAACCAGCAGCGCCTTCAACCAAGAAGAACGCAAGAACCGAATTCGCTCAACAAACCCTCAAAGGAGCATCCATGAGCCAGAAAGAAACAACGCGCGGACAGCGCATCGCCATCGATCTACTCGGCAAGGCAGCAAGCATCGACGATTTCTGGCAGCAGCGCGTAATCGTGGAAATGAATGACTACCAGTTCAAAGTCGCACGCGTCGAAGGAGATTTCATCTGGCATAGTCACGCCGATACCGACGAGACCTTCATCGTGCTGGAGGGCGAATTGCGAATCGACTTTCGCGAGGGCGCGATGACACTGCGTGCGGGTGAACTCGGCATCGTGCCGAAGGGCGTCGAACACAAGCCCTATGCGAAGGAAGAAAAAGATTCTGCTGATCGAACCGCGTGGTGTCGTCAACACCGGCGACACACCAAGCGCGCGCATGGTGCCGAATGACATCTGGATTTAAAGCACCAGAAGTTCAAACCTGCCCGCGCAAAGTATGCGCCGCCGCGACCATGTTGCGCAACGCGGGAATCACTTTGTCCCAGTTACGCGTCTTGAGGCCGACAGTCATCGTTTTCGGGCGGCTGATGTCGCCGAACAGAATCGGCGGCTTCACGCAGCGCGGACCGTACGACTGCACCCAGCCGTTCTGGCTGAACGCATAACCATCGAGCTGTTCGCCGAAATATTCGACCATGTCATTGCGTTCGGCTTCGCCATGCACGAGCACATCGAGGCCGAGCGCTTCCTGTTCTTCGCACGCGCGCGTGATCTCGCGTTCCATCGCGGCGCGATAGAGCGCGGCATCGAGTTCGCCGCGCTTGTATTGACTGCGCGCCTGACGAATCTTGCTGGTCTGCGGAAACGAGCCGATGGTCGTGGTCGGATACGCGGGCAGCGCGAGTATTTCGCGCCTGTTTCTTCGCGCGTAATTCGTATGCGCTGGTGCGCTGTCCGAACGATGCGTCGATCTTCGCAAGCGCCGCCTTGATCGCCGGATTGTGCACGCGCGACGAAGCGCGACGGCTTTCGATGGCGGCGGCATTCTCCGCGAGCGCTTCGGCGACGGATGCGCGGCCATCGTTTAGCGCGCTTGTGAGCACGCGCAGTTCATCGAGCCTTTGTAGCGCGAAAGCGAGCCACGAATGAATGTCGGGATCCAGCCGATGCTCGCTGTTCAGGTCCACCGGCACATGCAAGAGCGAGCACGACGGCGCGATCCACAAGCGCTTGCCGAGCGTGCGATGCAAGGGTTCGAGCCACTCGAGCGTCGCGTTCAGATTGCTCTTCCAGATATTGCGGCCGTTGATCGCGCCGACCGACAGCACGGACGTGTCCGGCAATTGCATAACGGCATCGGCGATTTCATCGCGCGCGCGTTGATCGCATCGATATGCAGGCCGTCGACGGGCAGCGCGCACGCCAGCGCGATGTTCTCGCGCAAGCTGCCGAAGTAGGTGGCCAGCAGCACGCGCATTCGACGCGCGGCAAGCGTGTCGTGGGCGGGTGACGAAGGCATCGCGCCATGACGCATCGAGTTCGGTGACGAGCGCGGGTTCGTCGATCTGCACTCATTCCACGCCTTGCGTTGCGAAGTGATCGAGCAAGGCCGCATACACCGGCAGCAGATGCGCGAACAGGGCGAGCTTGTCCGAACCGTCGCGCGACTTGCCGAGCCACAGATACGTCACCGGACCGATGATGACCGGCTTCGCATCGATGCCTGCGCGCTTCCTCGAGCTGTTCGATCAGGCGCGATGTATCGAGGCTGAACTGCGTGTTCGCATCGAACTCGGGGACGATGGTGATAGTTGGTATCGAACACTTCGTCATTTCGCCGGCGGCCACGCCGCCGCAGCATGCGCCGTGTTCCTCGCTGTCTTGCGTCGAGCGCCCGCGCGCGACGCGGAAAGCGTTGTCGAGCGGATCGCCGTGAAAGTCGCGCACGCGCGCCGGCAGATTGCCCAGCGTGAAGCTCATGTCGAGCACCTGATCGTAGAACGCGAAATCGCCCACGGGCACAGTCAAGATGCGCCTGATGCTGCCAGTGCCGCGCGCGGTTGCGCGCCGACGGCCTTGAATTCATCGCGCGCCGACTAGTTTTTCCAGTAGCTTTCGAGCGCGAACTTCAGTTCGCGTTGCGCGCACGTAACCATCGTGCGTGCCGTGTCCGTTGAGAGAGTGACTGGCTGGGATGATAGAATTTTTGATGTATGAATAAAAATGGAATTTTTTCATACATCGATCAAATTTCTTCATGGAGCGGAACGTGCTCGAACGCAGTCATCTGATGGTCGTGCTGGAAGTGGAGCGGCAAGGGTTCGCTGACCGCCGCCGATGTGCTCAATTTCACGCAATCCGCGCTCAGCCACACCGTGAAGAAGCTGGAGCAGCAACTCGGCCACCGATCTGGACGCGTGAAGGGTGCAGCATGCGGCTCACGCCGGCGGGGCACTATCTCTGCTCGCGCTTGCCAACCGGCTCCTGCCTCAGTTCGAACATGCCGAAGCGCGCATGAAGCAGTACGCGCAGGGCGAACGCGGCACTTTGCGTATCGGCATGGAATGCCATCCTTGTTATCAATGGCTGCTGGAAGTGGTCGCGCCTTATCTGACGCGCTGGCCCGATCTCGATGTCGACATGAAGCAGCGCTTTCATTCAGTTCGGCGGCATCGGCGCGCTGTTCGGATACGACATCGATGTGCTCGTCACGCCCGATCCGTTGAAGAAGCCCGGCCTGAGCTTTACGCTCGTGTTCGATTACGAACAGGTGCTCGTGGTCGATGAATAACACGAACTCGCCAGTGTCGACTATGTGACGCCGGAACAGATCGCGGAGCAAGTTCTCATCACCTATCCCGTGGAGACCGACCGGCTCGATATCTACACGCAGTTTCTGATGTCCGCGAACGTCGTGCCACGACGCCACAAGACCATCGAAACCACTGACATCATGATGCAGATAGTCGCGAGCGGACACGGTGTTGCGGCGCTGCCGCGATGGCTCGCAGAGGAGTATGCAGACCGCATGCCACTCGCGGTGCTCAAGCTCGGCGGAAGTGTATCGCCAAGAAGATCTATCTCGGCACGCGCGATACAGACGGCGCGACCGATTACCCTGCCGCGTTCATCGAGATGGCGAAAAAAGCCGACTGGGCGCGCTCGCGCATGCGTGCCTGATTTCGCTGTCACAATGCGTCGCCCATCTAGCATCGAACGCACGCTTGACCACAAACCGGTGCATACGTACGGCGCGGACATATGTTTTCCCTAGTCCGCTGTCCATACTACGGATGGACAATCTGCTCACCGGCGATGCAGTTACCGCATCGCACACGACGCATGCCGGCCAGCATGACGATAGACTAGAGTAAGGGATATCATGAACCCGACCGGCATCCAGTCGCGTATCCATTACCGCGGCTTTACGATCACGCCACTCGCCGCTTACGACAGCGGTTTATATGCCGCCATGGTAATTCTGAGCGACCCCAGCGGCACGCAGCGCGCAAGCGGCGTGCTCGGCACGTTTGCTTCAGCAGAAGAAGCCTGTACGTACGCCATGGCTTTCGGCAAGGAGGAGGTGGACCGTCGCATCGTCCATCCGAGGATTACGTATTGAGTACATAACGCAGGGCGTTGCCACATGACACGCCGGCACGTCCGGACATCGCATGGTCATGCGGCGAGCGTACGATGGCTTGTGGACATTATGGCGTCCTTTACTTCTGTTTTTTGGCGGGGACGAATTTGAGCCATGGAGCGTCGGCATCCATCCGCGCATTTCGCGTCGATGGACGAGCCGCTCTCATAGAAGGAGACGGCAATGAGCTTTATCACCGTGGGGTCGCGCTTCATCCCACTGTCGGCCGTAGCGGCCATCTGTATGTGTCGCGCGTATCGATTCTTGAAGAAGACGGCGAGGAAACTTCGCTTGGCGGGCTCGGCTATTTTTCCAACCGGGAGTCCGCAATGCAGTTCGCGGTGCGATGCGGCACCGCTTTCATCGACGGCGAACCGCTTCCTCTGCCTCTGCACTCGTGATTCAGCAGGGGGGTGTTTCCGCGATGGAGGTCTTGAGAGATCCAGCGTGTTCGGAAAGCGCGCCTCGCGTACCTGTCGACCCGCGCCAGGCTTACTTGCCCCTTGGTCTGCTGTGCGACTTCCTCGTCACGTTCCCAGCCGCCCAGCGCGAGGAACAGATTCACTTGATCCTGCGCGACCTGGCCTTCGGCGGCGGGTACTTGCGCGGCGAGGCCGGTCCAGCGTACGCGTCGAGATCGGAGACGAAGTTCTCGCGTCCCGCCGAATACAGCCGATGCGTTTCGTCCGCCGACTCGACCGCCGACTGATACGCGGTGCGCAGCGCATCGGCGCGCGTGGCGTCGCCCGCATAAGTCGCGAGACTGCTTTGCGTTTCGCGCAGCGCATTGAGCACGACGCCGTCGAAATGCGCGAGTGCGCTGCTCGTCGCGGCTTCGGCTTCCTTCACCCCGCGGGCGTTGCCCGTTGATCGGAAAGCTCCACCTGATGAGCGGACCGAAGGTCCAGCGATTGGTGTTCGCGCCGAACAGGTCTTTCGCGACGCCGACCGAGCCCACTGTGATGCACCCAGCACCACCGACGGATACAGCGCCGCCGTCACTACGCCGATCTTCGCCGTCGACGATGCGAGCTGCCGCTCGGCCTGACGCACATCGGGACAGCGCGGAGCAGGGCGGCGCCGTCGCCGACGGGAATCGGCTGATTCAGCTTCGGCTGCTTGCTGCATGTGAGCGCGGCGGGCGGCAACTGGCTTACCGGCTTCGCCAGCAACCGCGCGAGCCGATATTGCGCGACCCGGCGACGCGCAATAAAGCGCGGAATATCGGCGGCGAGTGTGTCGGCCTGCGTCTGTCCGCGCGTGACTTCGGACTGGTTGCCGCGACCGGCATCGCGCAGACGCCGCGACAGCACGACGCGCTGCTTGCCGCTGCAAGTGCCCGACGAGATTCATGACAACGCGAAATTGATGACGTGGTTCAAGGCATGGAAGCCGCACGGGCACGTTCAGGACGTGTGCGAATCCGGGGATCGGCACGCTGGGTCTCATCACCGCGAAAGCCATGAATCAGGATTTCAACGCGCTGATGCAGCAGCGTGTCTTTCCCGCGCTCGGTCTGAAGAACAGCTTCATGCAGGTGCCTGCCGTGCGCCGGCAAGATTACGCGCAAGGCTACACGAAGGACGGCGTGCTGGCATCGGAAGCGTATGGCGTGCGCGCGAATGCCGCCGACATGATACGCATCGTGCAGGCCAATATGCACGATGCGCCGCACATTCCGGCCGCGTGGCAGCGCGCGATCGACGCGACGCACACCGCGTATTTTCAGACCGGCCCGATGACGCAGGACCTGATCTGGGAGCAGTATCCGTATCCGATTCAACTCGACGCGCTTCTTCAGGAAGGCAACGCGCCGAAGATGATCGTCGATGGCATGGCTATCACGCGCATCGATCCGCCGCAAGCGCCGCGCGCTGATGCGTGGATCAAAAAGAGACCGGCTCGACCAATGGCTTCGGTACCTACATTGCGTTCGTGCCGCAGAAGCATGTCGGCATCGTGAAGCTCGCGAATCGAAATTACCCGAATAGTGAGCGTATCGCGGCAGCGTATGCGAGCGGCAACTGAATCGCACTGAAAATATCGCGCGAACTCATGTTACGCTTGCCCCGCTAAAACCCCTCGAATCCTCACCAAATAGCGGGATTTTCAATGAATTCAGTCTTCAAACTCGCTGTTGTCGGCATCGGCAAGATTGCACGCGATCAGCATCTTCCCGCCATCGCCGTGCAGCCGGGTTTCGAACTCGTCGCGTGCGCGAGCCGCAATGCGACCGTCGACGGCGTGTGCAACTATCCCGACATCGATGCATTGCTCTCAGCCGAACCGGATATCGATGCCGTCTCGCTGTGCGCGTCGCCGCAGGTGCGCTATGCGCAAGCGCTCGCCGCGCTCGATGCAGGCAAGCACGTCATGCTGGAAAAGCCGCCCGGCGCGAGCGTGAGCGAAGTACTTGCGTTGCGCGACATCGCGCGTGCGCGTGGCGTCACGTTATTCGCGTCGTGGCATTCGCGCGCGGCGAATGCAGTCGAACCGGCGCGCGCGAATGGCTGGCCAGGACGAAGGTGCGTTCAGTCGAAGTGCGCTGGAAGGAAGACGTGCGGCGCTGGCATCCGGGTCAGCAATGGATCTGGGAGCCGGGCGGTCTCGGCGTGTTCGATCCGGGCATCAACGTGCTGTCGATCGTCACGCGTATCCTGCCGCGCGAAGTCGCATTGCGTGCCGCGACACTGACGATCCCGAGCGATACCGCGATGCCCATCGCCGCCGATCTCGATTGCATCGATACGGCCGGCGTGCCGGTGCGCGCGTTCTTCGACTGGCGGCACGGGCCAGTGGAAGAGTGGGCGATCGATATCGATACCGATGCCGGACGCCTCGAAATCCGCGAAGGCGGCAAGCGTCTGTCGAACGATGGAAAGAACATGGAACTCGGCGCGGAACGCGAATATCCCGCGCTGTACGAGCATTTTCACGAACTACTCGTCTCGAACGGCGAAGACGTCGATGTGCGTCCGCTGCAGATCGTCGCCGATGCATTTCTGCTCGGCAAGCAGGTCGCAACGGATGCGTTCGGCCGCTAGGTGCTCTGCCGCTCGACGAGCGTAAAACCCGTGTAGATGCGCACGCCCGGCTTCGTCACTTCGCCGCCGGCCTTGAAGCGCGCGAGCAGCACGTTGGCCGTTTCGGTGCCGATGCGCGCGCCATCGACACGCACGGTCGACAGTGACGGATACACGTGCGCCACCGTGCTGAGATCGCCGAAGCCCATCACGGCGATGTCCGCCGGCACCTTGATGCCACAGCTCGCGGCTTCGGCGAGCACGCCTTGCGCGAGCGTGTCCGAATTGCACACGACGACGTCGGGCAGCGTCTTCTTCGCAAGCAGACGGCTCAGTCCTTCGCGACCCGCCTGAAGCGTCGCGGGTGCGGGCAACACTTCGATATCCGAATCGATGCTCGCCGAAAGGCATCGGATCGACGTCTGATCGCGATTGTTTCAATCGAGGAATCATTCCGGAGAACGCGCATGGCTGCCGATCTCGATCAACTCGTCCCCGAACTCAAGACCAAGGCGATCCAGCTCGCGCAGGCGTGCAGGGCGCGTGGTGTCGAGATGCGCGCCAACACCGGCTTGCGCGATCCGTTCGAGCAGGGACGGCTATGGCGTCAGTCGAGATCGATCGAGGAAATCACCGCGAAGATCGCGGAGTTTCGTGAGAAAAAGGCGCCGTTTCTGGCGTTCTGCATCGATTCCGTCAGCCTGCAGAACGGTAAGCACGTGACCGATACGCCGCCCGGCATTTCATGGCATCAGTGGGGCGAAGCGCCAGATTTTTTCTGGCTCGTCGCGGGCAAGGCAGAGTGGTCGACGCAGCGGCTCGTCAACGGTCTCAACGGCTACAAGGTGCTGGCCGAGGAAGCTGTGAAACTGGACCTGACCGCTGGCGGCAACTGGTCGAGTTTCAAGGATTGGCCGCACGTACAGCGGCCCAGTCAGAACAATGCGTTGGACGTGCATTCGCTGTCCGCGATCGACGCGGCGATGAAGGACCGCTTCGGTACGGGACATTAACGGTCCGGCGTTTCACCGCTACTTTCCAGGAGCCGCACGATGAGCCAGTTCGTCGCTGGGAAGCACGAGGTGGACGGCTTTCTGAATGAGTGAAGCCGAACCGTGCTTCCTATCTGCGCGGTGATTTGAAATCCCACAGTGACGCGTGAGGTCGTGAAGCCGGCGAGTTTATAGATCGGCGTCCCCGCAAACAGTTCATAGCTCAGGCCAGCGTATTTGGCTGGTATGCCGCCACGAATGCCGATCACGGCACCGGTGAGTTGCGTCCCGGCGAGATAGGTCGTGTTGGGTCCGAAGACGCGCCCGTAGTCGATGCCTGTATAGAGCGCTTGCCCGGTGTTGCCGATCGGTGCTTGCAGTTCGTTGCGCCAGTAGAAACCGCGTTCGGCTCCTAGCATTGTTTCGCCGTCGAAACCACGCACGGTGTAGCGGCTGCCGATGGTCAGGTCGTCGATATAGAAAAATATAGTATAGAAAAGCGTGTCGCCGGTGTACTGGCCGTGGAACGACGTCACGTATCGAAGGCTTTGCGATGCGACCGCGAACGGGATCGACAGATTCATGTCGAGCACCACCATGCGATAGCGGTAGGTGGAATTAGATGGCTTCGTGGCTTCGCCCGGCGGCGATGAATTCAGGTCCGGGTCCGTCACCGGATCCGGCCCCAGGCCGCCGATGCCCTG
>JAQFVJ010000175.1 GCA_029439525.1 Caballeronia sp. BR6202001591004 | reverse complement strand
CGGGGGGCGGCACGAACAGCGCGGCGGCCGCCGGCACGATGCCTTCCTTCACCTGCATGAACAGCGAATCGCCGAGCGCGCGGCCGACCATTAGCACGAGATACGCGGGCGTGCCGATGCTGCCCACGCCGACGACACGATGCGCGACATCCGCGACGTCGTAGCGCTCCGAGCATCATGCGCCATTCGTCAGCGATGGTCTGCAGATAGGCCTTCAGCCCGTCGATGACGTGGTTTTCTCGGCCGCGTCGAGGGCGGTGAGAATCGGCGGATCTTCCTTGAAGCTTGAAGCGCCAGCTTTTGCCGGCCTGTTCCGCGACTTTCGCGAGTATCGTTGCGTGGCTGCGCTTCATCGCGCATTCGATGGTGGCTTTTTCCTCAGCGTCGAGCCTGACCGGTGTGTCGATGCGCCCGGCACTGCCGTAGGAGCGTAACTGCCAGATATCGTAGGGACTGACTTACGCGAGCTGCGCCATCGTCGTGCGATACGCGGCCATCGCCGAGCGCACGGCGATATTGCGTCCGGCGAGATCGACGTCGTTTTCGCGCGCGGGCCACGTTGATGCTCGCGGTCAGCCGCTTCAGGTCCCATTCCCACGGACCGACGAGCGTTTCGTCGAAATCATTCAGACCAAACACGACTTCTTCGCGCGGCGTGCGATAAAGGCCGAAATTGTTGACGTGCGCATCGCCGTCGATGATCACGTTGTGGCCGATCGACGGCGATTTCGCCAGATCCCACGCCATTACCGTCGCCGAGCCGCGCAGAAACGCAAACGGCGACTCGGCCATGCGCGACATGCGCAGTGGAATGAGCCGCTCCTGACGGCCCGCGTTACCGGCGAGCACGCGCTCGACGGGATCGGGGCGATCCGGCTCGGGTTACCAGTTGGCATGTGCATCGAACGGAATGGCATCGCGCAGCGCGCGTCCGGCAGCGCGGCTCTTCTCTGCGGTGCCCACGGCGATGGAAGCGGAGACGGAAGTGGGGCGGGTGGACAAAGCGGTTTCTCCTTCGTCGCTTCGATGAACGAGTCGTGACCGTGAAGCGCGCGTTCGCACGCGATGACCACGTGCAGGAACATTTTACACGCGAGGCATTTCGTACGCGAGCCTTGCGGGTTTTTCGCGCCAGTCGTGGCAGGTGCCGTATCAGGCCGCGCGCCCGTGCGCTCGCTGGCACGTGAAATGCTCTTCACGATCCGCTTTCAGCCATGCAACTTCTGCAGCAGCGCACGCACCCGCGACGCCGCAGATTCGCGACCCGACGCGTGAGCGTCACTCCATCCGAATACATCATTTCATGCCGAACGATCTCCGCATTGCCGAAGGTTCTCCGTTTCCGCTCGGCGCGACCTGGGACGGCCAGGGCATGAATTTCGCGCTCTTTTCCGCCAACGCGACCAAGGTCGAGCTCTGTTTTTTCGATGAAAAAGGCGAGAAGGAAACGCAACGCATCGAATTGCCCGAATACACAGACGAAGTCTGGCACGTCTACATGCACGGGCTGGAACCGGCCGCCATCTACGGCTATCGCGTCCACGGCCCGTACGAGCCGGAGCAGGGGCATCGCTTCAATCCGAACAAGCTGCTGCTCGATCCGTATGCCAAGGCGCACGTCGGCGAGCTGAAGTGGGACCCGGCCGTGTTCGGCTACACGCTCGGCGCGCAAGGCGACGATCTGACCTTCGACGAACGCGACAGCGCGCCGTTCATGCAGAAGTGTCAGGTGGTCGACCAGAGCTTCACGTGGACACACCAGACGCGCGTACGTGTGCCGTGGGAGCACACGATCTTCTACGAAACGCATGTACGTGGTTATACGAAACGCCATCCGGCCATTCGCGAGGAATTGCGGGGCACCTTCGAGGGACTCGGCCAGAAGGAAATCGTCGACTACATCAAGAGCCTCGGCGTGACGTCCGTCGAACTGCTTCCGATTCATGCGTTCGTCAACGACAGCTATCTGCTCGACAAGGGCCTGACGAATTACTGGGGCTATAACACCATCGGCTTCTTCGCCGCCGATCCGCGTTACTTCGCGCGCGGCCCGAGCGTGATCGCGGAGTTCAAGGAGATGGTCGACCGGCTGCACGAAGCCGGCCTCGAAGTGATCCTCGACGTCGTGTACAATCATACAGCGGAAGGCAACGAGCGCGGGCCGACGCTGTCGTTCCGCGGCATCGACAACGCTTCGTACTACCGGCTGATGCCGGACGAGCCGCGCTATTACATCAACGACACGGGCACGGGCAACACGTTGAACCTGTCGCATCCGCGTGTCTTGCAGATGGTCACCGACAGCCTGCGCTACTGGGTGACGGAGATGAACGTCGATGGCTTCCGCTTCGATCTCGCGACGATTCTCGGCCGCGAGCCGTACGGTTTCGACGAAGGCGGCGGTTTCCTCGATAGCTGCCGGCAAGACCCGATCCTCTCCAGCGTCAAGCTGATCGCCGAGCCGTGGGATTGCGGCCCGGGTGGTTATCAGGTCGGCGGCTTTCCGCCGGGCTGGGCGGAGTGGAACGACACCTATCGCGACACTGTGCGCGCGTACTGGAAGGGCGACGAAGGCAAATCGCCGGAACTCGCGACGCGCATCGCGGCATCCGGTGACAAGTTCAACAAGCGCGGGCGGCGCCCGTGGGCGAGCGTGAATTTCATAACCGCGCACGACGGCTTCACGCTGAACGATCTGGTTTCATACAACGAGAAGCACAACGAGGCGAACGGCGAAGACAACAAGGACGGCCATTCGGATAACAAGTCGTGGAACTGCGGCGCCGAAGGCCCGACCGACGATCCGGAAATCTGCGCGCTGCGCGAACGCCAGAAGCGCAATATGCTCGCCGCCTTGCTATTCTCGCAGGGCACGCCGATGATTCTAGCCGGCGACGAATTCGGCCGCACGCAGGAGGGCAACAACAACGCCTACTGCCAGGACGACGACATCAGCTGGGTGAACTGGGACATCGACGAAGACGGGCAGGCGCTGACCGATTTCTTCCGCAAGCTCACGACGCTGCGTCACACGCTGCCGGTGCTGCGGCGTCAGCGCTTCCTGACGGGCGAATTCAACGATGCGCTCGAAGTCGCCGATGTGAAGTGGCTCAGTCCGAGCGGCGATGTGCTCACGCAGGAGCAGTGGGACGATCCGAACATGCACTGTTTCGGTGTGATCATCGACGGACGCGCGCAGGCGACCGGCATCCGCAAGCCCGCATCGGACGCGACGCTGCTGATGATCGTGAATTCGTATCACGATGTCGTCGATTTCACGCTGCCGGATATTCCCGGACCGGACGAATGGATCTGTTTGATCGATACCAACGCGCCGATCCGCGAAGAACTGCCGGTGTTCGATTCGGGCGACGTGTATCAGGTGACGGGGCGTTCGCTGCTGCTGTTCGCGCTTCAGCCGCGCGGCGCGACAAGGCCAATTTTCAAGCGTCTCGAAGAGGCGCTGACGGACGAAGTGCCGCCGGACACGGAGGAGAAGGAGGAGAAGAAAGAGGGCGCCTGACGCGAGCGGGTATCATCGCAATTTTGCGATAGTAAACACCGGGCGGCCCGCGCCACCCGATTCCTTTTGCCGATGCTCTTCGATTTCACGAGCAGGACGCGGCCTTGCAATCGTCGCCGCGCGAGTTCGACCGCATGATGCTGCATGTCATCCTGCGCGTCGCGAACTGGGATCAGCTCGAGCGCATCTGGGAATTCGTCATCGGCTTCTTCAAATTCCGGTGGGCGCTGCTGAAGTTTCTCGGTGGCGGCGGTTGAGCGTGTCGTTCTGGTAAAAAAAGCCCGCGTCTGTCTTGCAGGGCTTTTGTTTGTTACGAGCGCGGATTACGAATCGCGCCAACTGTCGTCGTTGCTGCCGAGGTCGAGTCCACATTCGCCACCGCCGTCGTTCCAGTCGTTCGAGCCGTTGCCGAAGTCCAGACCGCCACCATTGTTGTTGCCGAAGTCCAGACCACCGTTGTTGTCGTCGCGGCGTTCGACGGGCTCGCGTTCGATCACGCGATCGCGTCCGTGCGACATCGCTTCGCCGAGCAGCACGCCGGTGAGCAGGCCGCCCATGCCGTCGCCGAAGCCGCCACCGCCTTGCTGCTGAATGATGACCGGGCCTTGCTGGCCCTGCTGAGGCGGATACGGACCCTGCTGCGGATAAGGCTGCTGCTGGTGCCCCCAGCGCTCCGCTTCCTGCGCATACGCCGATTCTCCCTGTGGATTCGGCTGCGCGGTATTCGCCGCACGCGGATCTGGACGGCCCTCGGCGCGCGCCTTCAGGCTCGCCACCTGATTTTCAAGATCCTCGACCGCGTACGGCGGCACCGGGTTCTTCGAATTCGACAGCGATTCGACCATGTCGCGCAGCTGCGTTTCCGCGCCTTCGACATCCTTCAGTAGCGCTTCATGGCCGGGCGCGGTCGACAGACGCACATCGAGCTTCAGTGTGCGCACCTCGTTGAGCAATTCCGTCGCGCGCTTGATCTGCGCACGGCGATTGTCGTCGGCCTGACCGTCGTCATGCGCGCGCGCACGGCGCAGGCCCCAGCGCAGCACCATCGCAATGGCGCCGATCAATACGATGAGTCCGATCCACATACCCATCGACGGGCCGTGTTTCTGCGCCGCCGCCTCCTGATTGAACGTGAACGGGTTCGACGTGCTGGACGTGCTCGATGTGTGCGCGCCGTTGCTGTTTCCGGAATTGAAGCCACCGCCCGTGCGGCTTGCGTGCGACTGCATGCGCGCCTGCGTTTGCGCGAAGCGGCTCGGGTCCGTGAAGCTCAGCGCAGGATCGAGCGTCTTCACCTGCTGCAACTGCGCGAGCGCATCGCTATAGCGACCTTCGCGGTCGAGCACTTGGGCATACAGATAGTGCGCATGAGCGTTGTTCGGATGCGCACCGATCACTTCGGTCAACTGGCTGTCGGCTTGCTGCCAGTTGCCTTGCGTCATCGACTGCTCGACCTGCTGCGCGGTCGGCACGGCAAACGCTATCGGCGAGGCAAGCGACAGCGTGAGTGCGATAGCGGTCAGGGTCTTGTTCATGATGAGGGCCGGGCGCGCGCGGCGCCCGTCTCCTGTCGAGTAATGCAATGCGTACTGCCCAGGGCAGTGCATAATCCGTGCGACGCGTGGCGTGGTCGGGAGTTTTCCGCGTCGCACGAACGGTTCCAGCCTGGTGAGTTATTGCGCTGGCGTGTTCATCTGCTTCTTCAGCGCTTCGAGGCGGTTTTCCACCGACGACCCGCGGTTTAGCGCGGCAAGCTTGTCGTCGAGCGCCTTGCCGGATTTCTGGTCAGCGGAATTCAGGCGTGCATCGGAACGCGCGTTGGAGAGCTGAACCTTGTCTTCCAGCTTCTGAAAGTCTTCGGAAAGATTCCTTCCGCCGATGCCACCGAACGCGGTCGCCGCCGTGTCCTTCGCCTGCGCGATCTGCTGCTTCGCCTGAAGGATGTTTGAGCGCGCGTTGAGATCGTTGCGGCGCTGGCGCATGTCGTTGATCTGCTGCTTCAGATGATCGACTGACGGAATCAGCGTCTGCAGCTCGCCCGCGAGCACGTCGCGTTGGGTTTCGGCGTTCGCCTGCGCGACGAGCGCTTCGCGTGCGATGCCTTCGTCGCCGGACTGCAGTGCGCGCTTGGCGCCGTCTTCATACTTCTTCGCCTTGTCGGCGGCGGCGTCGCGCTTGCTTTGCTGCGTGGCGACCTGAGCCTCGATTTCGATCAGCGAGTTTTCCGCCTTGGCGATGCTTTCGTCGAGCTCGCGCACAATCTGGCGCGCGTCGCGCGACGGGTCCTGCATGGTGTCCGCAGCGTCATTGAGCAGACCCTTGACCGTGCGCGTGATGGAATCGAATAGCGACATGTATTTCTCCTTGGATGGAAGACCGCGGCATGCATGCGCGCCTGAAATGTGAGGCGCATAACGCGAGATTGCAAGCGTAGATGACGGTGAAGCGACGCCGAGTTTACCCCGTAATTAATATTAGAGCATGCCACGACTTAATCCGGGCTTAACCAAGGTTAAAGGAGTGTAACGGCGCGGCATGCGGGGGGAAGGAGAACAATAAACGAATCGATGAGCGTATTCAGGAGCGCGAGCCACCCGTGATGGAGGCGCCTTCCCCTGGGCCCTGGGCGTCGTTGCTGTGATCCTTCCGCTTCCTCGACGTTGGGTGATGAAGAAGGCACCGGCGCGCGTGCCGCGCTCTTGCTCGCGTTGTGGGTGGCATTGGCGGCGGCCTTGATCTGCTCGCTCGTCGCATTGAAATTGAGCACCGCGCGCCGCATGAGTTCGCTCACGCTGATGCCGAGATCGTCCGCCGCCTTGCTGATGGCGAGTTTCTGCGCGGAGGGTCACGAATACAACGATGCGGTCGCTGGGTTTGGTCGTCATGAGCGGCTCGCAAACAGTAAGGCGATTGCAATCAAATAAACGTCGCTGCGAATCTCGATACGGATTTTTCAACGGCACGTCGGTGTTGCCGCAGGCCCGGTTCGATTAAACAGGAACCTGCAATCGATGCATCCATCATATCGGTTTCACGCGTTGGCGCATGCGGGCAACCACGCATGTCAAAGCATGAGCGTCCGATAAAAATGGCATGCCGATCAACGAGACTTGCGTATTTTCTCATACGGTTGTCCACAAAGCTCTCAACAATTTCTGTGGGTAACCCACTCTTTGCGCGGATGGGCCCCAGGCGCCGCATTTGCTTACAAAAAAATCCGGGCATTTTGTAAGTCCACGGCCGAATTCTTTAAAATGTGGGCTGTTACCCTCGGGCGAAGCCGGGCCGCTAAGCCGGTCCTATGATTTGTCCGTCACAGTATGATAAGCAGTGCCCCAGCTGGGCGCTGCCAGCGCGCGCACCGGCGCGCGGAACGATCCAACTCATGCCTATCATCAAACGACCCGATTCGACTCAATCTTCGTGCTACGATCGCGAACCCCGCTGGAACGACTCACGCAACGATTCGGGCAAGGACTCGGGCGACCGCGACGGCAGCGGCAGCGGCAGCGGCCGTGGCGGTAACGGGGGCCACGGCAGCAGCAAGAAGCGCTCGGTATTCGGACGTATCGCGTTGTGGCTCGCGGGCCTCGTCGGTGTGGGCGTTGTGGTGGGCGCGCTGATCATTGGCTACGCGCTGGTCGTGATGAAGCCGAATCTGCCGTCGATCAATGCGCTGATCGACTATCGCCCGAAAGTGCCGCTGCGCGTCTACACCGCGGATCACGTGCTCATCGGCGAATTCGGCGAAGAGCGCCGCAGTCTTGTGCGCTTCCAGGATATTCCCGATCAGATGAAGAAAGCGGTGCTCGCGATCGAGGACTACCGCTTCTACGATCACGGCGGCGTCGATTTCGTCGGCATTCTGCGCGCGGGCGTCGCGGACCTGATGCACGCCGGCGCATCGCAGGGCGCGAGCACGATCACCATGCAGGTGGCGCGCAACTTCTTCCTGTCGAGCGAAAAAACCTACACGCGCAAGATCTACGAAATGCTGCTCGCGTACAAGATCGAGCGCGCGCTGACCAAGGATCAGATTTTCGAATTGTACATGAACCAGATCTATCTGGGCGAGCGCGCCTACGGTTTTTCCGCCGCGGCGCGCGTGTATTTCGGCAAGGACCTGAAGGACATCACGCTCGCCGAGGCCACGATGCTCGCGGGCCTGCCCAAGGCGCCGTCCGCGTATAACCCGGTTGTCAATCCGAAGCGCGCGAAGGTGCGTCAGCAGTACATCCTGAAGCGCCTGCTCGATCTGAACTTCATTTCGCGCGATCAGTACGATCAGGCCATCGCCGAGGAAATCCACACCAAGTCGGCTGGCACCGAGTACGGCGTGCATGCCGAATACGTCGCGGAAATGGTCCGGCAGATGATGTATGCGCAATACAAGGAAAAGGCCTATACGCGCGGCCTCACGGTCACCACGACGATCGATTCCGGCGATCAGGATGCCGCGTACAAGGCCGTGCGCAAGGGCGTGATGGACTACGAGCGCCGCCACGGCTATCGCGGTCCGGAAGGCAACATCAACCTGCCGTCGAATG
>JAQFVJ010000174.1 GCA_029439525.1 Caballeronia sp. BR6202001591004 | reverse complement strand
TGCACGACATCCGCGAGCACAACAAAAATCCGAAGCCGATCAAGTGGAAGTATGACGATCCTTCGCCTCGGATCTACCCGGTGCCAAATCAATCACGCAGTTGACTAGCGCGCCTACCGCGCTGATTCTTCTCGCCTCCCGTCTGCTCGTTCGATCTTCGGTTTTCGACGCCAGCGATGGCGCGAACACCCGGATTCCCTTTTGTTTTATCGTTTCCTTACCCGATTTACGATAATCGATAAATCTCCCCACAGGAGTCAGATATGGCAGCAGACAAGTTGATCATCTTCGATACCACCTTGCGTGACGGTGAGCAGTCCCCCGGCGCCTCGATGACGAAGGAAGAGAAGATCCGCATCGCCAAGCAGCTGGAGCGCATGAAGGTCGACGTGATCGAAGCGGGCTTCGCCGCCAGCTCGAACGGCGATTTCGACGCGATCCAGACGATCGCCTCGCTGGTCAAGGACAGCACGGTCTGCTCGCTCGCCCGCGCGAACGACAAGGACATCCAGCGCGCCGCCGACGCGCTTAAGCCCGCTAATCAGTTCCGCATCCATACGTTCATCGCGACCTCCGCGCTGCACATGGAGAAGAAGCTGCGCATGATGCCGGAACAGGTGTACGAGCAGTCGCGCCTCGCGGTGCGTTTCGCGCGCAAGTTCACGGATGACGTCGAGTTCTCGCCGGAAGACGGCAGCCGCTCGGATATCGACTTCCTTTGCCGCGTGCTCGAAGCCGTGATCGACGAAGGCGCGCGCACCATCAATATCGCGGACACGGTCGGCTACGGCGTGCCGGAAATGTACGGCAACCTCGTCAAGACGCTGCGCGAGCGCGTGCCGAATTCAGACAAAGCGGTCTGGTCGATGCACTGTCACGACGACCTCGGCATGGCGGTCGCCAACTCGCTCGCGGGCGTGCAGATCGGCGGCGCGCGTCAGGTCGAGTGCACGATCAACGGCCTCGGCGAGCGCGCGGGCAACACGTCGCTCGAAGAAATCGTCATGGCCGTGAAGACGCGCAAGGACTACTTCGGTCTCGATCTCGGCATCGACACGTCGCAGATCGTGCCGACCTCGAAGCTCGTGTCGCAGATCACCGGTTTCGTCGTGCAGCCGAACAAGGCGGTGGTCGGTGCGAACGCGTTCGCACACGCCTCGGGCATCCATCAGGACGGCGTGCTGAAGGCGCGCGACACCTACGAAAAAATCATGCGCGCGGAAGACGTGGGCTGGACCGCGAACAAGATCGTGCTCGGCAAGCTCTCGGGCCGCAATGCCTTCAAGCAGCGTCTGGAAGAACTGGGCGTGGTGCTCGAGTCGGAAGCCGATGTGAACGCGGCGTTCGCGCGTTTCAAGGAACTCGCCACCGCAAGGCCGAGATTTTCGACGAAGACATCATGCAGATCGTCTCCGAGGAATCGGCCGAGGCGCAGGCGAAGGAACACTTCCGCTTCGTGTCGATGAAGCAGCATTCGGAAACCGGCGAGCAGCCGCAGGCGAGCGTGGTGTTTGCGGTGGAAGGCGCCGAAGTGACCGGCGAAGCGCGCGGCAACGGTCCGGTCGACGCGACACTGTATGCGATCGAATCGAAGGTGGATAGCGGCGCGGAACTCGTGCTGTATTCGGTGAACGCGATCACCACGGGCATGCAGGCTCAGGGCGAAGTGACGGTGCGTTTGTCGAAGAGCGGGCGCATCGTGAACGACGTCGGCACCGACCCGGATATCGTCGCGGCATCGGCGAAGGCGTACATCGCGGCGCTGAACAAGCTGCATTCGAAGGTCCAGAAGCTCAACCCGCAGCTGTGACGTCTTAGGACGTTCGACGAAGGGCCCTCGTTTCGAAAGAGCGAGGGCCTTTGTGTTTCTGGCTTCGTCAGAAGGGGGTGCGGCGGTCGGGATCGTGCAGCGGATCGGGCGAGTCTTCTGCGTGAGCCGCAAAATGCCCCCTGATCGTCGAAGTAGAAGCTGTACATCATGTACCAGTAGCCCGCTTCCATGTAGCGTTAAGTCCAGACTTCGCGCTTCATCAGCGGGAAGTACGATGTTTCCACCGGACGGCCGAAGTTCACGAGCACGTCCTTCTTCGTCCACGAGCCGATCTGCGCCTTGTAGAACTCGTTGTCGTCGAGCACCTGAGGAAATGCTCGTGACCTTGCCGGACGCATCGACGTCGGCGGCGGTCGTCACTTCGCCGAGCGGTTGCGTCGGCCACATGAGCTGCTTGGCGTCGTCCGGCAAATCGTAGATTTCCCGCGGCGGTTCGAGGCGCGCCGTCAGCGCGGATGCGTCCGCCCCCGGCTGCACGACTTGCCACGGCTGCGCGCATGCCGCGAGCAGCAGGGCGACGCTCGCGATCACACCTCGCAGGCGATTGAATGTGTACTGCATGTAAGCCTCCGCGTGCTGTGTGTGTCGATCGTCCGCGCATGCGAATGATCGATATCGATGGTCGTTTTCAATGATTTTGGCACGCTGGCGAGGCAAAACATTCTCCGTAATGCGGCGCGATTCGATCAGGCTTGTCGATAATCGCGTTCGCGGAGTCGGCTCTTGCCGCTCTTGCGCGGCGCGGGCGGCGCGGCCTATGATCCGCGCTTTCCCTTCACAGGACGATCCGACGATGACGAATTGTCCGGCGCGTTGGTTCTGGTTCGCGGCGAGCGTGGTGATCGCGATCGCGGGCGGCTTGTCGAGTGTTACCGCGCACGCGGCTGATCTGCCGCCCGTCAAGCTCGCGCTGATCGAAGGCATGTCCGGCCCGTTCGCGAACGCCGGCGCGATGGTGGAGCGCAACCTGCGCTTCGGCGTCGAGCGCGTGAATGCGAAGGGCGGCGTGAAGCTCGCGGACGGCATGCATCCGCTGGAACTTGTCGTGCTCGACGGCAAAGGCAGCAGCGAGGCGAGTTTCATGCAACTGCCTGCGGCCATCGACGACAGGATCGGCTTCGTCATGCAGGGCAACAGTTCGGCGGTTCCGTCCGCGCTGATTTCGACGATCGATAAGCAAAACGCGCGCGAACCGGATCGGCGCGTGCTGTTCCTCAACTATTCCGCCGCCGATCCCGCGCTAACCAACGCGTCGTGCAGCTACTGGCACTTCCGCTTCGATGCCCACGCCGGCATGCGTATGGACGCGCTCGCCGACGCGCTGCAACGCGATCGCGCGGTGAAGAAGGTCTATCTGCTGAATCAGGACTACAGCTTCCTTCGGTCACGACGTGAGCCGCGAGGCGCAGCGCGCGATCAAAGAGAAACGGCCGGATATCGCGATCGCCGGGGACGAGTTTCATCCGATCGGCCGCATGAAGGATTTTGCGCCGTACATCGCCAAGATCCGCGCGAGCGGCGCCGATGCGGTCGTCACGGGAAACTGGGACAATGATCTGACGCTGCTCGTGAAAGTGGCGCGCGAATGGACTCGGCGCGCCCGCCGCGCTCGGCGATGCCGGCGTGAAGCGTATGATCACCGTGGTGGACTGGCACCCGAACGTCGGCGGGGCGGCATCGGACACTTACTACCGTGCGTTCCGGGCGAGCTTTCTGGCAGCATCGGACGATTATCTGGTGCTGCGGATGCCCTTGATGGTGGAAATGCTCGCGGTGGCGCGCGCTCGAGGGCATGACGTTCGACGGCGAAGGCTTCCATCCGATGATGACGCGTGCCGACGACCATCAGGTGATCCGGCCCCTTTACGTGATGTGATGGAGATGGACAAGGCCGGCGCGCCGGGGGGGCGCTTCGACAACGAAGGTTCGGGCTACGGCTTTCGCACGCTGCTGACCGTTCCGGCGGACCAAACCGCGCAGCCGACGACCTGCCGGATGACGCCCCCCCCGAGCGCTAAATCCTTGATTTGCATCGTTGACAAGGCCGTCAAAGGGACATTACACTGTGCTCGGCTTTCGGCCTCGTCCGAATCAGAATGTACTAAAAAAACCAGCTTGAGTAACAACGACAGTAATCCACGGTACGGCCTTTCTTCCGTGACCGCCTGTTAGATTCAAAGGAAAAGCAAATGACCGTAGCAGAAATCAAGAAGTCCGACGTCGTCGCAGAATACGCACGCGGTGCCAACGACACCGGCTCTCCCGAAGTGCAAGTCGCGCTGCTGACGAGCCGCATCAACGAACTGACCGTCCACTTCAAGTCGCACTCGAAGGATCACCACAGCCGCCGCGGCCTGCTGCGTATGGTGAGCCGTCGTCGCAAGTTGCTCGACTATCTGAAGGGCAAGGATGCGGATCGTTATCGCTCGCTGATCGAGAAGCTGTGTCTGCGCAAGTAATTGCGTCAATCGGCCCCGTGCTCCAACGAAGTGCCTGTGTCAGTCAGCTGATGCAGGCACTTCGTTTTTGTGCGTTTCGGCAATGAAGTGGTGCCCGATTGCGATTCAGACGCTTTCTTGGCGCTCGACGCGCCCGTTTTTGAGTTTCTGCAGTTCAGTTCACTCGCTTTACCCGGATGACGCATCCGGTTCGACACTCGGTCCGGCCTCGCCGCGGAGCTTTGTGTCATTCCAGAGCGGCGCGCTTCTGTCGCATTACGCCTCGCGCTGGAATGGCATAACACACCTCTCAAGCGTGGCTCGGCACCGTCTCGCCAGCGCCCGATGGCGCGGCGTACAACGTAGAAGGAGTCACAATGTTCAATAAAATCGTCAAAGAATTTAAGTGGGGACAGCACAATGTCCGCCTGGAAACGGGTGAAATCGCCCGTCAGGCCAGCGGCGCGGTCATCGTCGACGTCGAAGACACCGTCGTGCTCGCGACGGTCGTCGGTGCGAAGAACGCCAAGCCTGGCCAGAATTTTTTCCCGCTGACCGTCGACTATCTCGAAAAGACCTACGCCGCTGGCAAGATCCCGGGCGGGTTCTTCCGCCGCGAAGGTCGTCCGTCCGAAGGCGAGACGCTCATCTCGCGCCTGATCGATCGCCCGCTGCGTCCGCTGTTCCCGGAAGGCTTCTATAACGACGTGCAGGTGGTGATTCACGTCCTGTCGTTGAACCCGGATATCCCGGCTGACATTCCCGCGTTGATTGGTGCGTCCGCCGCGCTGGCCGTCTCCGGTTTGCCGTTCAACGGCCCGGTCGGCGCTGCGCGCGTCGCCTACATCAACAACGAATACGTGCTGAACCCGACGCGTACGCAGATGAAGGAATCGGCGCTCGATCTCGCCGTCGCCGGTACGGAACGCGCGGTGCTGATGGTGGAATCCGAAGCGCAGCAGCTTTCGGAAGAAGTGATGCTCGGCGCAGTCGTGTTCGGCCACGAGCAGATGCAAACGGCCATTGACGCGATCCACGAACTCGTGCACGACGGCGGCAAGCCGGAATGGAACTGGCAGCCGGCGCCGAAGAACGAAGCGCTCATCGCGCGCGTCACCGAAATCGCCAAGCCGGAACTCGAAGCGGCTTATCAGCTGCGCAACAAGCAGGCGCGTTCGGCCAAGCTGAAGGAAGTCTACTCGGCGACCTCGGCGAAGCTCGCGGAAGAAGCGGCAGCAGCGGATGCTGCGACCGTCGGCAACGTTCTGTTCGACATCGAAGCGAAGATCGTTCGCTCGCAGATTTTGAACGGCGAGCCGCGTATCGACGGCCGCGACACGCGCACGGTGCGCCCGATCGAAATCCGTACCGGCGTGCTGCCGCGTACGCACGGTTCGGCGCTGTTTACGCGCGGCGAGACGCAGGCGATGGTTGTCGCGACGCTCGGCACCAAGGGCGACGAGCAAAGCATCGACGCACTCGAAGGCGAATACCGCGAACGCTTTATGCTCCACTACAACATGCCGCCGTTCGCGACCGGCGAAACAGGCCGGGTCGGTTCGCCGAAGCGTCGTGAAATCGGTCACGGGCGTCTCGCCAAGCGCGCACTGGTCGCGTGCCTGCCGAGCGCCGACGAATTCGGTTATTCGATTCGCGTTGTGTCGGAAATCACCGAATCGAACGGTTCGTCGTCGATGGCTTCGGTCTGCGGCGGCTGTCTCGCGCTGATGGACGCTGGCGTGCCGATGAAGGCGCACGTCGCGGGCATCGCGAGGGGCCTGATCCTCGAAGGCAACAAGTTCGCGGTTCTGACCGACATCCTCGGCGACGAAGATCACCTCGGCGACATGGACTTCAAGGTGGCCGGCACGGCGCAAGGCGTCACGGCGCTGCAGATGGACATCAAGATTCAGGGTATCACCAAGGAAATCATGCAGGTCGCGCTCGCGCAAGCGAAGGAAGGCCGCATGCACATCCTTGGCAAGATGATCGCCGCCGTTTCGCACACGAACACCAACCTGTCGGACTACGCGCCGCGCATGATTACCATCAAGATCAATCCGGAGAAGATCCGCGACGTGATCGGCAAGGGCGGTTCGGTGATCCGCGCGCTGACGGAAGAGACGGGCACGACCATCGACATTTCGGACGACGGCGTCGTGAAGATCGCGAGCACAAGCGCCGAAGGCATGGCCGAGGCGAAGAAGCGCATCGAGAACATCACGGCGGAAGTGGAAGTCGGCCAGGTCTACGAAGGCCCGGTGCTCAAGCTGCTCCACTTCGGCGCGATCGTGAACATCCTGCCGGGCAAGGACGGTCTGCTGCACATCTCGGAGATCGTCAACGAGCGCGTGAAGGACATCAACTATTACCTGAAGGAAGGCCAGGTCATGAAGGTCAAGGTCATCCAGACGGACGAGAAGGGTCGCGTGCGTCTGTCGGCCAAGGCGCTGCTGAATGAAGCAGCCGCCGCGCAGGAAGCGGAGCCGACGCAACCATGCGTTAAGGTATAGACGGCTGGTCGCCATGTGAGCCGGCCGTTTTCATGTCTGACGCATGTTTGAAGCTTGTTTGTCGCTTATTTGTCGCGTGCCGGGCGAAGCTTTGTCCGATGCGCGTGCGGACCCGATGGCAGTGAGAGTGCGGATTGCTTCCCGAGTGCACAGTGTCATCCGGTTCAGATCGTTTGCCCCAAGATTTTGCCCCGAGCCGTCGCGTGGACGGCGATTGAGTACGGATAGCCCGTGGGAATACAGGGAGAAGATATGAAGGCCATCGAAATCACCGAATTTGGCGCACCCGAAGTTCTTAAGCTGGGCGAGCGTCCGACTCCGACGCCGGGCAAGGGCGAAGTGCTCGTGAAGGTGTCGGCGTCGGGTGTAAATCGTCCGGACGTGTTTCAGCGCCAGGGCGCGTATGCGCCACCTCCGGGCATCTCCGATCTGCCGGGCCTCGAGATCGCGGGCGAGATCGTCGATGGCGAGTTCGATCCGAAGCACAATCCGTTCGGCCTCAAGAAGGGCGATCGCGTGTGTGCGCTGCTCGCGGGCGGCGGCTATGCGGAATATGCGGTCGCGCCGCTGGAACAGTGTCTACCGATGCCGAAAGGTTTCTCGGATATCGAGGCTGCCTCGCTGCCCGAGACCTTCTTCACGGTATGGAGCAACGTTTTCGAACGCGCGCATCTCGGCGCGGGTGAGAACGGCGAAGAAGAAACGCTGTTGGTGCAGGGCGGCTCGAGCGGCATCGGCGTGACAGCGATTCAGATCGCGAAGGCGCTCGGTCATCGCGTGTTCGCGACTGCCGGCACCGATGAAAAGTGCCGCGCCTGCGAAGTGCTCGGCGCCGAACGCGCGATCAACTACAAGACGGAGGATTTCGTCGAAGTCGTGAAGTCGCTGACGAACGATCGCGGCGTCGACGTGATTCTCGACATGGTCGCCGGCGATTATCTGCCGCGCGAACTGAAGTCGCTGGCCGATGGCGGGCGCGTGTGCATCATCGCGCTGCTCGGCGGCGCGAAGGCGGAAATCAACCTGAACGATATTTTGCGTCGCCGGCTTGTCATCACGGGTTCGACGATGCGACCACGTCCCGTTACGTTCAAGGCGAAGATCGCCGCGAAGCTCAAGGAGCGTGTGTGGCCGGAACTCGACGAAGGGCCCATCAAGCCGGTGATCTTCAAGGTGTTCCCCGTGGCGGAAGCGGCCGCCGCGCACGAGCTGATGGAAAGCAGCACCCACGTCGGCAAGATCGTGCTCGACTGGCGCGACGGGGCGTAAGGATAAGTTAAAAAGGTGTGGCCGAAACACACGGCGATTGTTTCGAATGCGGCTTTGCTGGTTTGACCGGTTTCACCGTATCACAGTAAAACTATTCATTTTGCAAGCAGTTTGTGCTGGTCCCAGCGGTTCATTTCAAAAATTCAGGCGGCCCACCGGAAGGCAGTGGAAACTTCGTTGAGAGACTCCATTGGGAGGCTGCCGCCGAGTGGCGAGACATATGTCCAAAGATCGAGCAAAACTGGTGGTGGGCAACTGGAAAATGCACGGCCGTATCAAGGAGAACGCGGTTTTGCTGACTGAAGTCGTAGCCTGGGCGGCGGCTTTGCACGGCGTGCAGGTCGGTGTGTGCGTGCCATGCCCGTATCTCGCGCAGTCCGAGGCGCTATTGGGCGGTTCGGTGGTGCGATGGGGCGTGCAGGATATCTCCGGGCATAGCCACGGCGCGTACACCGGCGAAGTCGCGGCGGAAATGGCGGCGGATTTCGGCGTGACGTATGCGATCGTCGGGCACTCCG
>JAQFVJ010000173.1 GCA_029439525.1 Caballeronia sp. BR6202001591004 | reverse complement strand
GTGGCTTCACAACTTTCGCCAACTACGCATCCGCTTCGAACGGCTCGCCTTCATCCACGTGGCCTTCATGAAAATCGCTTGCTGCATCATATGCTAGCGACAATTGCGAACGTCATTTCGTTAACGACTCTTAGAGTGACGATCCTTGACGATGAACTCGATGCGACGGTTTGTGAAGCGGCCGCTGTCCGTTGCGTTGTCCGCGACCGGATTGGCATCGCCATAGCCTATCGCCGTGAGCGACTGCGGCGGAACGCCGTTGCGTACGAGGAAAGCGCGCACGGATTGCGCGCGCTTTCGACATTTCGAGATTCGCTGCTGCGGGGCCTTGCGAATCCGAATAACCGACGATCTCGAGGTTCACCATCGCGCCCTTGGCGGCACACGATTTCAGCAATTGCGCGGTGTCGCCGAGCGTGGAGAAGGTGTCCTGCGGCAAGGTGGCGCTCGAGCGGGCGAAGTTGACGACCTGCAGATCGAACACATCCGTCAACTTGTTGCCGGAACAGGCGTCGTCGGCGGCGAGCAGCGTTTTCATGCCGCTGCGAAACGATTGGGTGGCGCTGGCGATCGCGCTGTCGATGTTGAACGAGCCGACCTGAAACAGGTTACCGAGCGAGTTTTTCAGGCGATCGGTCCAGCCGAGGCGCTGGTCCGCGGCCGCGCCGCTCAGTTCCACCTTCGAGCCGATGATCTTGACTTTGGCGCCCGGCCACACTCATGAGCGGTACGAAATCGTTCAGGCGCGCGCCACGGGGCGGGGCGCGTGTTGGCGGCCACCGTGATGTCCGCACTATAGCGCTTGCCGAAACGTGCGTCGAGCGTGGCCTGAATCGCCGGCACGCCGTTCCGGTTCACTGCAGACCAGTCGTGCTTCTTTCTCGGCGATAACCGGGGCGCTCGCGGCCGGTGCGGTCGCGGGCGCATCGGCTGCCGTCGCCGAAGCCGTCAGCGGGATGGGAGCGGGGGTGGCCGCGACATCGCTCGATGCGAGAACCGGAGCCGACATGGCCGATGCGCTCTGCTCGACCGCGGGCGTCGTGGCGGTCGACGCGTTCAGATCGACGCCATCGGGATGCATGGATGCATGAAGCCGCCGTACACCAGCGCCAGAATGATCGCGAGCACGGTGAAGAGCGGCCGGACCCATTTGTTCGAGCGTTTTGGCGCCGGCGTGCGCGGCGCACCGGGAGCGACTGCAGACTGCGGAGCAGTCGTTGGAGTAACGGCCGCGCGCTCGCCGGAACTGGTGCGCTGCCGCCCATTTCACCGGCGCTCACCGTGGCCAGCGCATCGACCTCCTCACGCTCGATCTGCGTCGAGGCGACGGCATCGAGTCGCGCCGTAATGCTGTTGACGAAACCGTCGGTGTTGCCCACGCCGATCGCCGTCGCCACGCCGTTCGTCAGCGACGTCTTGATCTCGGGCACCTGCTCGCGCAGTCGCCGCGGCAGTTGCGCTACACTCCACTGAGCCAGTAGGAAATGACGCTTCAAGATGCCGAACAGCACGGATGTCACGACGCCGGCAAGCGCCGAGGTCGCCTACGTTGGCACGCCGGTTTTGACGGAAACGGCGTCGGTCAGGCATATCCATGCGCTGGCAGAGGGCTTGCGAGGCGAACGAGTGGCCGTTCGCCTCGAGATGCTTGAGGCCGCCGGTGGTCGAAATCAGCTTATCGAGCTGGTCGACGATATAGGCGTTGGTTCCGGCAGCATGATGACGCCATGCTGCCTTTGCGCGCCGGGTACCAGCGATGCGCGGTCCATATGCACAGTTATCCTAAAAGACGGCGGGAAACTTATTTACGAACTCGGTGCGCCGGCGCGACACACATATTTTCAGAATAATCCGTTGAACAGCTTATTTGCGGCTGGCATTCCGATCGCGGAAAAGCTGGATAAGACGCTTTGCCGGCCAGCGTGAGCCATGAAGGCTCGGAGGACATCTGCTGCTGGCTGCGCACGCTCATGGCGAGCAGCGAGAGCATCGAATGCGATTTGATGAGGTTGCGGTACGACGCGTCGAGTGGCGAAGTCCACGCGCAATTGCGGCAGTCGTGCTTAGAGCACGTATTGCAGGGCGGTTGATCGCGGTTCATGGCAGAGTCTTTTACTAAGTATCCGCGAATGATGTGCGATCTATCAGCTTTAGACGATCAGACGGGTTTTAGGAAACTCTTAATTGCTGATGCGCAAACAATTAGGATAAAGACGGCTTAAGATCAACTTTTCAAACCAGGGAGACAACCGTGCATTACTTGCTGATTTACGAGTTTTGCAAGGATTGTCTGGAGCGTCGCGCACAGTTTCGCGACGCGCATCTCGGCCTCGGCTGGCAGGCTGTCGAACGCGGCGAATTGCTGCTGGGAGACGCGCTCGATTCACCCGTGGATCGCGCCATGCTGTTGTTTCGCGCGGATTCGCCCGACGTGGTCGAGGCGTTTGCGCGGGCCGATTCGTATGTGACCAACGGTCTGGTCGAGCGCTGGGAAGTGCGGAAATGGAATACGGTGGTGGGCCAACAGGTCGCCACGCCGGTGCGCTGACCGACGCGGCGTTTGCAAACCGCTTCAAACGTCGGCGGGTTCCTCGGCTGGACGGTCGCGGCGCGCCGGTCCACGACGTTGCGCCGCGCGATACAGGCTCGTGAGCGTATCGTCCATTTGCTGCGAGCGCTCGAACAGATTCGCGAGCCAAGTCGACGAAAGCCGATACGCACGGCGTCGCCTGCCGGCTCTTCAGGAACGCCACCGACACCTTGAGCGGCGGCGGCTTCCATTCCGGCAGCACTTCCCGCAATTGCCCGGAACGCACACGACAGGCAGCCAGCCGAGCTTCACCGAGAAAATTTCCATCAGCAGCATGCCGAGCGCGAAGGCCGGAAACGAAATGCCCGACACCGCGAGCGTCATGCCGAGATGGTCAGGCCAGCGGTTGCGCCACACCGCCGACACGATGCCGACGCCCAAGCCGAAGATCACCCCCCCCCCTCGCGAGCGTGAGCCAGAGCGTCGGCATGAAGCGCTCGCCGATCTCCGTCGACACGAGCCGTTTGCTGCGCGTCGATATGCCGAAGTCGAAATGCACGATCTTGCCAAAGAAGCTCACGAATTGCTGCGGCAAGGGCCTGTCGAGACCGAGATCGGCGCGCACCAGCGCGGCGGTAGTTTCTTCGGCCTCGGGACCGGCGGCGAGACGCGCGGGATCGCCCGGCAGCCGGTGCACGAACAGGAACACCAGCACCGCGACGATGAACAGCGTCGGCAGCAATCCGAGCAGACGTTTGGCGAGAAAGTTGAGCATCGTGATCGGCCTGACGCGTGTTATTTGATGGCATCTCGTCGAAATTGAACGAGCCGTCCGGCATCACGTACGCGTCGGAAAGACGCTTGCTGCGCGCATACACGACCTTTTCGGTGACGAGGAAAATCCACGGCGCATCGTCCCAGATGCGTTTTTGCGCGTCTGCGTAGAGCTTGGACTTCTCGTTGCGATCGGTCGTCGTGAGCGCCTTTTGCAGCTCCTCATCCACATTGTCGTTTTATAGTACGCGGTGTTGAAGAGCTTCGGCGGGAACGATGCGCCCGACAGGAGCGGCGACAAATGCCCAGTCCGCTTCGCCCGTCGACGACGACCAGCCGATGTAGAACATGCGCACCGGCGCGGTCTTCGGGTCCGGCTTTCGCCGGATCGTATTTCCACAGGCCGAGCTTGGTCGCGTAATCGACGCCCGGCGGCACCACGCCTTCGGCCGGCACGGCGTAACCCGCGAACGCCACCTTCACCAGCGCCTCCTTGTTGATCGCATAGTTAAGCGCTTCACGCACCTTCGGATTGTCGAAGGGCTTCTGCTGCACGTTCATGCTGATATAGCGCTGAATAATCGACGGCACCGCGATCAGATCGACCTTCGGGCTCACCTTGAGCATCGCGGCCTGCTCGAACGGCACCGAGAACGCGAAGTCCGCTTCGCCCGTCTGCATGAGCACGGCGCGCGTGTTGTTGTCGACCACCGGCTTCCAGTCGATGTTGTCGATCTTCGGCAAGCCCTTCTTCCAGTAGCCCGCGAATTTCTTCACCTTCAGATCGTCGGTCTACTTCCATTCGACGAATTCGAACGGACCCGTGCCGACCGGATGAAACGCGATGTCCTTGCCGTACTTCTTCAACGCGGTCGGCGAGATCATCACCGCCGACGGATGCGCGAGCACCTTAACGAATGCCGAAAACGGAATCTTCAGCGTGATCTTCACCGTGTACGGATCGATCACGTCGGTCTTTTCGATCTTGTTGAAGAGGTTATAGCGCTTGAGCTTGTTGTTCGGATCTGTGACGCGATCGAACACGGCTTTCACCGCGTCCGCGTTGAAGTCGGCGCCGTCGTGGAACTTGACGCCTTGCCGCAGATGGATCGTGTAGACCTTCGCGTCGTGGCTCGCTTCGTAGCTCGTCGCCAGCACGTTCTGGAGCTTCATGTCCTTGTCGAAGCCGAACAGCCCCTGATAGAACGACTTCGCGATTGCTTGCGACAGCGTGTCGTTGGCGTCGTACGGGTCCATCGTCGTGAAGGTCGAGGCAACCGCCATCACCCCAGTGGTGTCGGCGTGCGCGGCGGCGCTCAGGACGGTCAGCGTGGCAAACGCGCTTGCTGCGATGATCGAGCGCAGTTTGAGAGACGGCATCGTTTGATTCCTTGGTTGGCGTTTTATGTGTTCAGTACGCGCCGCCGACGTAATGCTCGGTGACATAATGGTCCGGTCCCACAGCGACGAGTTTCGCGACGACGGGTTCATTGCCGAGCTTGCGGATCGGGCTGGGAATTCCATCGGCGGCAAGCATGCGCTTGGCATGTCGGCGCGACGGGTCGGCGACGGGCACCGCGCCCATCAGCTTGCGCGTGTTACGGATAACGCGGCGCCTCGAATACCGACGCACGCTGCCCGATCTCGACGATCTGCCCGAGATACATCACCGCGACGCGATGGCTCACGCGCTCCACCACCGCCATATCGTGCGAGATGAAGAGATACACGACGCCCAATTCGCGCTGCAAATCCAGCATCAGATTGACGATCTGCGCGCGCACCGACACGTCGAGCGCGGACATGGATTCATCGGCGATCATGACTTTCGGATTCAGCGCAAGCGCACGCGCAATCGCGATGCGTTGCCGCTGTCCAGCGGAAAACTCATGCGGATAACGCTGCGCGGCTTCGGGCGGCAAGCCGACCTTATCGAGCAGCCAGTCGACGCGCGCCTGCGCTTGCCTGCCGCTCGCGACACCGTGCACGAGCAGAGCCGGCTACCGAGAAGCCCACGGTGAGACGCGGATTGAGCGACGCGAAGGTCCTGAAAAATGAACTGGATGTTGCGCCTTGCGCCTGAGCGCCTGAAGTTCGGGACCTTGCAGCTTGCTGATATCGCCCGTCGAATTCGATGGAACCGCTCTGGCTTTCGACGAGACTCAGCAGTGAGCGTCCCGTCGTGGATTTGCCGCAGCCCGATTCGCCGCCGAGCGCAAGCTTTTCACCCTTGCGCAAGTCGAACACGTTCGACCGCATGCACGGATGCGGTGGTTCGACCGAACAACCCGCTTTTTACGGGGAAACGCCTGACGAGATCGCGCACGCGCAGAATCGGCGCGCTCGCTTCGTCGATGGCGGGCTGGCGTTCCTGTTCGATTGCTTCCGAAGGACGCAGCGCGGTCGCATCGTCGGGCGCAAGTTCGGCGGGCTCGACTTCGAGAATCGGGAATTTCGCGGGAAGCTCGGTGCCGTGCATCGCGCCGAGTGTCGGCACGGCGGTGAGCAGCGCTTTCGTGTACGGATGCTTCGGCGCATGAAATAGCGTGTCGGAAGGCGCTTCCTCCACTTTTTCGCCGCGATACATCACGAGCACGCGATCCGCGACTTCGGCCACCACACCCATGTTCATCTCGTCCTGCAAACCGCGAATGAGTTGCAGGATCTGCGCCTGAATCGTGATGTCGAGCGCAGTGGTCAACTCGTCGGCGATGAGAAGCGCAGGCTTGCACGACAGCGCCATCGCGATCATTACGCGCTGACGCATGCCGCCTGATAGCTGATGCGGATAGCGCGCAGAAACACGCTTCGATTCCGGGATGCGCACGAGATCGAGCAAACGCAGGGCTTCGGTCACCGCGTCGAGTGCGCTGCCGCCTTGCGCAAGCACGCGCTGGCCGGCTTCGAGAATCTCGTTTAGCGCGGTGTGATAACGCGCTTCTGTGTCGGCGTTCATGGCGCTGCGCAGGGGCGTTCCCGCGCCGCCGTGAATGACGATGACTGGCGTGACCTTCACGATTCGCGACGCTCCGTGTGAGTAGATCATTTAGCGCCGCCACGGCGCGTGGTATGGACTGCCGGCGCGGACTTCGTCATTGATGGCGCGACGAGCCAGGGCAGCACGCATTCAGCGAGTCCCGACACCGCTTCGACGGACCGCTTCGCGCGATGCGCAACCGCATCGCAGAGCGCTTCGATCACGGCGAGCACGAGGTGTCGCAATTCGCGGCGAGTCTGCGTTCGGCGCGCACGGTCAGCGCGAGATCGGCGATCTGCGCGAGCGGCGAACTCATGCTGTCGGTCAGTGCGAGCACACGCACGCCGTGATCGCGCGCCTGCCGCGCCAGCGTAATAGTGTCGTCGACGTAACGCGGAAACGCGATCGCAACCAGCACGTCACTGCGCCCTGCATTGAACAGTCGCCGCACCGCATGCGATGGCCCGCACCAAAGCCTCGCGAAACGCCGGGTAGCCTGAGAAGCCGAGCGTGCGCGCGAAACAGATTGGCAAGAACGCGCCAATGCTCTGATGAATCGGC
Source organism: Caballeronia sp. BR6202001591004 (assembly GCA_029439525.1). Taxonomy (GTDB): domain Bacteria; phylum Pseudomonadota; class Gammaproteobacteria; order Burkholderiales; family Burkholderiaceae; genus Caballeronia. Next base: position 1,591 of record JAQFVJ010000173.1, on the reverse strand, counting down.
GTGAGCCGCGGCATGGCCGTCGCGATACGCGCGGAGATCAGTTAGTCTTCGTTCGCTTCGTTCAATACGACGGAGGGGGATCGGGACACGCCGCATGGCTCCCTTGCAGAACCGTAATGCAAGTATATTTACCCAAAACGCGCGCCAAAAAAATTTATTTTCATCGACTACGGGTTTTTTCCTAGACGTGGACCGGCAATCGATACTCGTGCACGCGGCGCACGTGGGCGGTGCGCATTCATGCACAATACGGGACGCATCGCTTCTTCAAGGCTCTTCGCATCGGCGTATGAACTTCGATTTCCTGCTCGATCAACTACAGCATCATTGGCCCACGCATCCGTGGGCGCAACTGGCGCTGGGCATCGCCATGCTCGCGCTCGTCGCGACCTTTCTGCAATGGGTGGTCGCCCGCATCGTGCTCAGGATCGCGCATCGGCTGCTCATGCTCGCAGGGTATACCGCGTGGGATCAGGCGTTCATCCGGCGTCGCACCTATAACCGCGTCTGGTATGCGGTGCCGTTCGCCACAGTGGCGCTCGGCCTCGACGCGGTGCCGCACATGGGACGCTGGGCCGTGCCGATCGAACGCATCGCGCACGGGGGCGCATGGATCTGCATCTTCTTCGCGGCGGGCAGCGCGCTGTCGGCGTGGCAGGACGTCTATGCATCGAGCAAGGAAGCGCAGACGCGCTCCATCAAGGGCTATATCCAGATCGGCAAGCTGGCGCTTGCGCTCGTATGCGGCGTGCTGGTGCTGTCAATTCTCATCGACCGTTCGCCGTTGTGGATGCTCTCGGGCATCGGCGCGCTGTCCGCGGTGCTGCTGCTCGTGTTCAAGGACACGCTGCTGTCGCTCGTCGCCAGCACGCAATTGACATCGAACGACATGCTGCGCATCGGCGACTGGATCGAGATACCGCAGGCGAGCGCGGACGGGTTCGTGAAGGACATCGCGCTGCATACGGTCAAAGTGCAGAACTGGGACAACACGGTGACGACCGTGCCTACATACAAGCTCTTTTCGGAGAGCTACCGTAACTATCGGCACATGTTCGAGTCGGGCGGACGGCGCATCAAGCGCACACTGCGCATCGACGCGCAATGCGTGCGCTTTCTCTCCGAGGAGGAAACCGCGCGGCTCAAGCGCTTTTGTCTGCTGCACGATTATCTCGAGCAGAAGCAGACCGAAGTCGAACAGGCGAATCGCAATCTCGGCGAACTCGCCAACGAGCCGGCGAATCGTCGACGACTGACCAATATCGGCACGTTCCGCGCGTATGGGTTAGCCTATCTGCAACGTCATTCCGAGATTAGCCAGGACATGGCGATCATGGTGCGCATGATGGGGCCAGAATCGCAGGGCATTCCGATCGAAGTCTACTGTTTCACCGCGACGACCGCGTGGACGCAGTACGAGCGCATTCAGGGCGACGTGTTCGATCATCTGTTGTCGATCCTTCCGGAGATGGGCCTGCGGCTGTATCAGGCGCCTTCCGGCAGCGACTTCTCCGGCGTAGCCGGGCGCCCGCGCGGCGAAATGCCGACGCTCTGACTGCTTGCCTGTTTCTTTGCGCCGAAGAATCAGGCA
>JAQFVJ010000172.1 GCA_029439525.1 Caballeronia sp. BR6202001591004 | reverse complement strand
GCGGCACGCCTTCCGGATCGACACGCACGACTTCACCGAACAGCGGGCCGGTATTCTGATGGCCGAGCTTGGTCAGATAGCGGCTCATTTCCGCTTCGGGATGTACGCCGGAAACGATGCGACGCACCAGCTTCAGCACGATCTTGTCGCCGATCACGAGCGAACTGTTGCTCTGTTCCGCCGCGAGCCAGCGAATTTCCGGCGGCTCCTGCGGATTGAAGTCGAGTTCCGCGAGACGCTCGGTCGGAATGAAGCGGATCTCGCTTTTCTGCACCGTCGGCACGACCGCCTTTTCCGCGAGCTGGCGCAGCACGCCATAGGTGAACGACGGCACTGAGAACGCATCGGTGAGATGCCCGATATTGCGATTGCGGCGCACGCGCGCCAGCGCCAGTTGCATGTAGAGCGGCGAGGTCGTTTCTGTGCCCCATGCGATCGAAAGTGGCAGTACGTAGCGCTCGGTTTGATTGCCGACGTCCGCTTCGATTTCGGTGAACGCGAAGCCCGCACCTTCGATCGTCGTCAATGCCGCGAGTCGTACCGCATGCAGTTGCTGATCCTTCGATGCGAACCAGCGGCGCTTGTTCAAGTAGTTCGGCAGCACTTCGGATTCGAGCAGGCGGACGTTCTCCGGCGTCGGGCCCGTTTGGCCCGCGCGAATCACCATCGTGACGAATTCAGGCAATTGCTCGGACGGTGCCTGCGCCCACGCGGGCCGCATATTGCCCGGGCAGAGCTGGAACCACAGGAAACCATAAGGCGGGAAGGTCAGCAGATACGTGAGCTTGCCGATTTGCGGGAACGGTGAATCCGCGGTCATTTCGAGCGGCACGGAACCTTCGAATTCCGACAGATCGAGTTCCACCGCTTGCGGTGCGCGCGACAGATTGGCCACGCACAAAATCGGCGGCTCGCCTTCGAGTTCACGCAGATACGCGAGAATCTTGCGATTCGCGGGCCGCAGGAAGCGGATCGTGCCGCGTCCGAACGCGTGCGCCGAACGGCGCACCGCGAGCATCTTGCGCGTCCAGTTCAGGAGCGAGTGCGGATCGCGGCTCTGCGATTCGACGTTGACCGCATCGTAGCCGTAGAGCGATCCCATCACCGGCGGCAGCACGAGTTGTTCGGGATCGGCGCGCGAGAAACCGCCGTTGCGATCGGACGACCATTGCATCGGCGTGCGCACGCCGTCGCGATCGCCCAGGTGAATGTTGTCGCCCATGCCGAGTTCGTCGCCGTAGTAGATCACAGGCGTGCCGGGTATCGACAGCAGCAGCGAATTGATCAGCTCGATGCGGCGGCGGTCGCGCTCCATCAACGGCGCGAGACGTCGCCGGATGCCGAGGTTCAGGCGCGCGCGACGATCGCTCGCATACGTGTTCCACAAGTAGTCGCGCTCGGAGTCCGTGACCATCTCGAGCGTGAGTTCATCGTGATTGCGCAGGAAGATCGCCCATTGATTCGTCTCGGCGAGGTCCGGTGTCTGACGCATGATGTCGGTAATCGGAAAGCGATCCTCGCTCGCGATCGACATGTAGATGCGCGGCATCAGCGGGAAGTGGAACGCCATGTGGCATTCGTCTTCTTCGCCGAAATATTCCTTCACGTCTTCCGGCCACTGGTTCGCTTCCGCGAGCAGCATGCGGTTCGGATACTCGGCGTCGATGGTCGCACGGATCTTCTTCAGAATCTCGTGTGTTTCGGGCAGGTTCTCGTTGTTGGTGCCTTCGCGTTCGACGAGATACGGCACCGCATCCAGTCGCAGCCCGTCGATGCCCATGTCGAGCCAGAAGCGCATCACGCTCAGCACTTCCTTGATGACGGCGGGATTGTCGAAGTTCAAGTCTGGCTGATGCACATAGAAGCGGTGCCAGTAGTATTGGCCCGCGACCGGATCGTGCGTCCAGTTCGGCGGCTCCGTATCGATGAAGATGATGCGCGTCTCTTCGTACTTCTTGTTCGTGTCGGACCACACGTAGTAGTTGCGATGGTTCGATCCCGGCTTCGCACGACGCGCGCGTTGAAACCACGGATGCTGATCCGACGTGTGATTGATGACCAGTTCGGTAATCACGCGAATGCCACGCGCGTGCGCTTCCTGAATGAGGCGCTTGACATCTGCAATGGTGCCGTAGTCCGGATGCACGTTGCGATAGTCGGCGATGTCGTAACCGTCGTCGCGCCGTGGCGATGGATAGAACGGCAGCAGCCAGATCGCATCGACGCCCAGCTCCGCGATGTAGTCGAGTTTCGCGAGCAGGCCGGGAAAATCGCCGATGCCGTCGTTGTTCGCATCGAAGAACGACTTGATGTGAACCTGATAGATGATCGTGTCCTTGTACCAGAGCGGATCGTCGTTGAGAATCGAGGCCTTCCTGTTGCGCTTAACCCTTGTATTCACGGTTTGCTCCAATGTCTTCCCGGACTAGCTGCCGCCCTTGTTATTATTGGTGTGCTTTCTGGAGTGGTCTCGGTTGTCGCTAAAAATTCATCCTTCCTCGGGCTGCGGCTTCGGCGAGCCCCACGGCGGCGAAATGCGCCATATCGCGAACGGCAGCGAATGCGGATTCAGGCGCACATGCTGACGGCGCCCGCGCCATTCAAAACGCTCGCCCGTCACCTGATCTTCGACCGCGACCGCATCCCATTCGTGCACGCCCCAGCGTTCGAGTGTCTGCCAGGGCAGTTCGATATCCGCGCCCTGCTCGTTGAACGGATCGAGATTGATCGCGACCAGCACGACGTTGTCGCGCGATGCGTTCGCCTTCTCGAAGAACAAGATGTGATCGTTATGCGCGGGCAGGAAGTTGATGCCGAGATGCGACTGCAACGCCGGATTCGCACGGCGAATGCGATTGAGCGCCGTGATCTCGGTGACGATGTTGCCCGGCCGGTTCCAGTCCCACGCGCGCAACTGATACTTCTCGGAATCGAGATATTCCTCGCTGTTCGGCAGCGCCCCCGACTCGCACAATTCGAAGCCGCTATACACGCCCCACAGTCCCGATAACGTTGCTGCCAATGCCGCGCGAATTACGAAGCCCGGACACCCAGAGCTTTGCAAAAAGCGCGGATTGATGTCCGGCGTATTCACGAAGAAGTTCGGGCGGAAGTATTCCTTCCCATCGGTCTGCGTGAGGTCGTGCATGTACTCGATGAAATCGCGCTTCGATTCGCGCCACGTGAAGTACGTGTACGACTGCGAGAAACCGAGCTTGGCGAGACGGTTCATCACGCGTGGACGCGTGAATGCTTCAGCGAGGAAGATCACATCGGGATGACGTGCGCGCACATCGCCAATGACCCATTCCCAGAACGGAAACGGCTTCGTATGCGGATTATCGACGCGGAAGATGCGCACGCCCGCCGCGATCCAGTGCAGGAATACATCGCGCAGCGAAGTCCACAGTTCGGGCTTCGCGTCCTTCGCATAGAAGTCCGGATTCACGATGTCCTGATACTTCTTCGGCGGGTTTTCCGCATAACGCAAGGTGCCGTCGGGACGCCATGCGAACCACGTCGGATGCTCCTTGAGCCACGGGTGATCCGGCGAGCATTGCACCGCGAAATCCAGCGCGATTTCGAGGCCGTGTTCGTGCGCGACTTCGAGCATGCGCTTGAAGTCGTCGAGATTGCCGAGCTCCGGATGCACGGTGTCATGGCCGCCTTCCTTGCCGCCGATCGCATACGGACTGCCGACATCGCCGGGTTCGGCGGTCAGCGTGTTGTTCTTGCCCTTGCGGTTCTTCACGCCGATTGGATGAATCGGCGGGAAATACAGCACGTCGAAGCCCATTTCGCGGATGCGCGGCAGCTTGCCGATCACATCGATGAAGGTGCCGTGACGGTTCACGTCGTCGCTCATCGAGCGCGGGAAGATCTCGTACCAGCTCGCGAAACGCGCTGCGGCGCGCTCGGCATCGACGCGATACACCACCGGATCGCGTGACAGGAACGGACGATGCCGTGCCGCTGCAACGGCTTTGGCGGTGGCAGGCGCGAGCACGAGTTCGAGCTTGCGCGCATCGTTAGCCTTGTTGAATTCCTTGACGATCTTTTCGAGCAGCTCGCTGTCGGAGCCTTCGACGGTCTTTACTTCCGCAAGAATCAGCGCGAACAGGTGTTTCGCTTCTTCTACTTCGAGCTCGACGGTTTGTTCCACCTTGAGCTTCTTCTGCATGTGATCGACGAGCGAGGCGTAGTCATCGCGCCATGCCAACACGACGAATTCATGACGGCCCACGCGTTCGAGCGGAATGTGCGCGGTCCACAGATCGAGGCCTGCGGGCTGCACGGCGGCCATCGGTGCTTCGTGCCAGTCGGTTTCGTCGGCGGTGCGCCACTGCACGGCCGCGGCGATCTTGTCGTGGCCTTCCGCGAAGATCGCGGCCTGCACTTCGAGCGCTTCGCTGACGATGCGTTTCGCCGGGAAACGGCCGTTATCGACCGAAGGCGTCACGCTTTCGATCGACACGCGCGGCGCTTCGATCGCGGCCTGCACGGATTTCTTGTTGGCGGCCTTCGCGCCGCGCTTCACTTGCGGCTGCGCGAGCAGAATGAACGGCTCGGCTTCCGCGCGGAACATGCGCACTTCGGCGGGTTTCAGCGTGAAGGGCTCGAGGCGTTCGGCCTTGCCTTTGGCGTCGTCGATTAGCGCGAAACGCGTGAAGTTGCCCGGCACCGATTCGAGCAGATGCAGCGTGTTCACATGCACCGGCGCGACCAGATCGGGATTGATGATGACGAGCACGGCGTCGTCGCTATGACGCAGATCGCCGCCTTCCGCGCGAATCAGCGCGGCGTACGGCGTGCCCGGGCCCGTCAGCGAGCGCAGTTTGCCGACGCTCGATAGCGAGTCGACATCGCGCTGCAAGGCGTTCATGCGCTTGATCTTCGCGGTGAGATCGATGCGCTTCTTGTTCTTCGTGCGTTCGAACTCCGCCGCGATGCCGTATTGTGGCGACATCGGCAAACCGATGCCATATTCCAAACCCATCGGCACGAGCAGGCCGGTGCCGAGTGCGGCCGCTGTATCGAGCACGCGCGTGTAGGCGCGTTCGAACAGCGACGTGTCGCTCGTATCGCTCAGATCGCTGATGAGGCGCGTGCCGAACGGGTCTTCCGGAAACGCGATCGGCGATGCAATGCGCGCGAGCGCCGCGTGTTCGTCGATGAGCCATGCGCTCTTGAAATCCCACCAGCGCGTCGAAGCGAATACCGCGTCGAATGCAGCATCGCTCAGGTCATAGATGTCGTGACGCGTGAGGCCGACGGTCCACGCGAGCCAGCGCGTGTCGGGATGCTTTTCGCGCACCGCCGCGCCGAGCCTGTGCCATACATGCGCGGGCACCGTGTGCGGGCAGTCGAAGTGAAAGCCGACGATGCCCGCGGCGGCGAGCTGATTGAGTTCATGTGCCCACCATTCGGTGAAATGATGCGCGGCTTCCCCATCGGCGAAATTCGCGTACGCGACATCGCCCTGGCGCGGCGGCTTGCGCGGATCGAGCCGTGCATCCGCGCTCTCGAACGGCTGAAACCAGTGGGTGTTCTCGAGATACAGCCCCCCCTTCGCGCTCACGCGATTGATCACGATATCGACGAGCAGCCTGAGTTTGTGCTTCTTTGCGGCATCGGCGAGCTGACGCAGGCCGTCGATCGCGCTCAGGTCGGATTCGAAGACGGGATGCAGGCGATGATGATCGGCAACGCTTTCGCGATGCCCGTTGCTGCCGGGCACGAATGGCGAGCCGATCAGGACATGATCGAAGCCGAGCGCGGCTGCATGCTCGAACTGGGCAGGCCAGTTCGCGAGCGGGCCGACGAGCAGGGGGGCGATGAAATAAATACGCGGCGCATACGCATGATGAGCTTGATGGTTTTCCATCGTTCGTCTTTTCCAGAGCCGTCCTGCGGTGGCGGGGATGCGGGCTTCGATCGTGATCACGCTCACGGGCTAAACTGGCTGAAGAGCCGGTCCGTGCTTGCACGATGGGTTCGTGCAAGCACACGGACCGCAAGTTTCAGATTACAACCTCAACGCCGCTGTGTCGACGCTGGCCTCGGTCGCATCTCGCGATGCACTGCGCTTCGTCGGTGGGTGCCACGGTAGCATACGAAGCAGGAGCACGTTACGTGCCCCACCTTGAGCCGACCATGGTAAGCTCCAGTCATTCGAATACTGTTGAACCGCCCTCAGGCGGTTTTCGCAACGTGCGTGCTGCCCGATGCGAGTGCGTGATCGTCCTCCATCTGCAATGCCGTTTGCGATGCCGTTTGCGATGCCGTCAACACGCGGCGCGGTCTCAAAGCGGCACGCCCCGGACGCATTTCCGCTAACATCAACATACACTGCGACCATCTTCATGACAGCTTCGTTTCAGTCGAAATCGCAGGATATCGCGTTGCGTTGCATCGACGATCGTGTCCGCGAGGCCGCCGACACGCGACGCAACCAGCAGCGTGCCGTAGCGCATCGCGTACATTTGCGTGAGGCCGCATGGCTCGAAACGGCTGCCATGCAGCAGGATGTCCGCGCCCGCGTGCAGTGCATGCGCGCGGCGTTCGTCATATCAATATGATCGATATGCACGCCGACGCGGTCCGGCCATTCCTGCGCGAGCTTTCTGAAGCCCCTTTCGAGGTACGCCTCGCCCTTGCCGATCACCGCGAGCTGCAAACGCGGATGCTTTTGCAGCAGACGCGGCAGCGCGTCGAGCACGACGTCCGCGAGCTTCTGTATGCGGCTGCCGATCGCCTCACCGGCGCGAACGGATCGACCGGCAGGCCGAACTACGGTGGGTCCGAACGCCCGCCGCGCAGAAAGAGGAGCGCCAGCCGCCGATCATGCTTGCCGCGATATTGATGTTCAGGCCCAGCACCGCGAGATTGAAGAAGAACGACAGCACCGATTGCGCGAGCGCGGTGCGACGCACTGGCGTGGAGCACAACGCCACATCCGAGGTCTGCGAAGCCACCGCAATAGTGAACGAGAAATACAGCAGATCCCAGTAATCGGGTTTGTGGCCCTTGTCGGGAAACTGCAGCGCGGGATGATGCTCATCGGACTGATAGTAGTGTCGCGCGTAGTGCAGCGTGAACATCGTCGGGATGAGGAACCATGCGCCGAGCATGGTGGTGCCGGTGAGCGCGTAGTGCAGCCACGCATCGTGGCCGAGGTTCTGCGCGGTCGCGAGTTCGGCGACGATCCCAACCAGGCTCGCGATCGTCGCTGTGCTGACGATCATCAGCACGGCGGTGGCGTTTTCGTCCTTGTGTTCAGCAGGCGCCTGCACGTTGGCCTGGCGCGACGTGGCCATCTGAATCTAGATTCAGCACGAGATAGAGAGCCAGACGGCGCTGTCCCAGCCGATCAGCGCGCGCACGATCGGGCGGTACGTGCATTGGCATCAGAATGGCGACGCAGATGCCGATCAGCAGGCTGATGATCATGCGCGGGCGAGTGCGCAGAACGGGCGGGAGGATGTGCATCATCGTTTGGCGGGGAAGAGTAGTGTCGGGCGACGCCAGCGATTATTGCCGATGCGCCTTTCATTGCGCTGAGCATATTTCACTGCGCCCCGGCCGATGATCGCTGCTCGTCATCCAGTATAGCGCGCAACAAATCCCTTGGCCGCTACGGGTTTGAGGGATGCGCGCGCATTTGCGGCATTTATCATCGGTTGTTCGGAGGCGGCTTTATCGGCCGTGGCGAAACGGGCGTTCGAATCGTTTCGCGAAAGCGACCCATCCCGCACAACGTTCTGCGTTCTGAAGCTAAGATCGGTCGCATGAATGATCCTACGTA
>JAQFVJ010000171.1 GCA_029439525.1 Caballeronia sp. BR6202001591004 | reverse complement strand
GCGATGATAAGGCGTCGGCAAACGCATGTCGTCGCCGCACGCGACCAGTCGGGGCGCCAGCGCGAGCGTTCGCCCGTCGCCCGCGAACGCGCGCGGCGTGTTGCGATAACAGTTGCGGGAAAACTGATCGAGCAGCAGGACAAGCTGCGACCATGCCGAGCGGCGTGCGTTCCCAATCCTTCAAGCCGCCCGCGTGCGCTTCTTCGAGCAGCGAGCCGAAGTGCTCGACGAGCATCGCATCGAACGCGCGCTTTTTCTTCTACCAGAACTTGCGGCCGTGCCCGAATTCGGCCGAGTCCGGCGCGCCGAACCAGAAATCGAGCACTGCCTGCGCGCGCTCTTCTTCTCGAGCCTTCTCGAGCTTCGCGATGCGTAACGCGCCGATTTCCTGCGTGTTGCGCACATGCGTGCCACCGCTCGGCTGCAAATCGACATCCTCGATGCGCAGCAAGCGCACGCGCCAGAGGCCCATCGGCGGCTTCACGCTCATCGTGCGGACAAGCTCGGGCCGCGCGACCATTTCGTCATCGGTGATCCATTCGGTGCGCACGTCATGCGCGCCGCCGATCAGTTCGTTAAGCTTCGCTTCCACAGCTTCGCGCTCGATCGGCTCGACGGTCGCGAGATCGAGACGCGCGTAATCGGTCGTGATGCTGCATCCATCCACGGGATACGGCAGCGCAGCGCAGATCAGATGGCTGGCAACCGCATGCGCCTGCAGTCGATCTCGTCCTTCACCTTGTCGCCGACGTTCAGCTTCGATAACGCGTCTTCCTGACCGTGCACCGGAACGTGCACGGCATCATCGGGCGTCGCGCCTTCTAACTTCGCCTTGCGAGTATCGGCGATTTCGATGCGCGTGCCGTCCGCGAGCGTCAGCGTGCCGGCATCGCCCGCCTGCCCGCCGCCGAGCGGATAGAAAACGGTCTGATTGAGATAGGGATACCCTGCTCGTCGATGGCCGTGACCGTCGCCTCGCAGTGCGTCAGTCAGATAGGCGTCCTCGCAAAAGAGTGCGTGTGTGGTCATGATTCACGTTTCCTTTGTATGCGCGGGAGCCCGGCGCGCGTCGTCCGCGCCTTCGAACCGAGATGATGCGCCACGCCGCCGCTGCCCGATACAAAAATCAACCGGGACGGTTGCGCATCCAGTCGGCGGCGGTATCGAAAAACGACGTCAACAGGCGCTCGCGCAGGGCTTCGTCGATGCCGATGTCTTCCATCGCCCACGCCATACAGTGCAGCCACTGATCGGGCTCCGCCGATGCGACCGCGAACGGCAGATGCCGTGCCCGCAGTCGCGGATGCCCGAAGCGGCTGATGTAGTGATCCGGACCGCCCATCGAGCCGCACAGGAACCCAAAGGTCTTGTCGCGCGAGTTGTCGAGCGTCGGCGGATGCAGCGCGCGGATGCCCGCGAATTCGGGCTCCAGATCCATCAGGTCAACCGGTCGACGAGCTGGCGCACGCGCGCTTCGCTGCCGATCAGCTCGAACGCCGTCGGCTTTTGCACTTCGTCGTCCGGAGACGGTTGATTCACTTCACTCGTTACTGTCGTTTCGGCTAGGATATTACGCATCGCGCAGCAATTGTAGCACGTCCCGCGCCAGCACGCGCCGCAGGCTCAGCCAGCCGCCGACGCCCGCGCAGACGATGCCCGCGACAGTACCTGTAGGCACGAGCCACGGGTTGAAATCGATATGAAACTCGAACACACGAGACGCCAGCACATAGCCAATCGCCTGCGCGCCGAACGCCGCCATCAGGCCAGACAGCGCGCCGACCGCGACAAACTCTGCGATCTGCACCGAGCGCACCTGTTTGTGCGACGCGCCCAGCGCGCGCAGCAGCGCGGATTCGCGCATGCGCTCGTCGCGCGTGCCGGCCCCAGTGCCGCGTACAGTACCAGCACGCCCGCCGCGAGCGTGAAGAGGAACAGGAACTGCACCGCGCCGATCACCTGCGCGAGCGTGCGCTGAATCTGCGCGAGGATCGGTGTCGTGTCGATGGCGGTGATGTTCGGATACTGCGCGACCAGTCCGTCGATGGTGCGATCGCGGTCCGACGGCAAATGGAAACTCGTGATGAAGGTCGCCGGCAGATCGGCGAGCGCATCGGGCGGCATCAGCACGAAGAAGTTGACCTTGAACGAATTCCAGTCGACCTTGCGCACGCTCGTCACCGGCGCTTCCACTGGCAGACCAGCGACATTGAAGCGTAGCACATCGCCCATCTTCACGCGGATCGTCTTCGCGATACCCTCTTCGATCGACACCTGCGCCTTGCCGCTCGTGCCGAACCATTTGCCCTGCGTCACGCGGTTGTCGTCGGGCAGTCGGGTCGTAAGGACAGGTTGAATCCGCGATCGACGAGGCGCTTCGCGTCGGGCTTGTCATAACTGTCTGGATTGATCTCCTTGCCGTTGATCGCGACCAGACGCGCGCGGACCATCGGCGAGAGCGCGGCATCGGGCTGGCCGTGCGTGTGCAGATAGTCGGAGCACACCACGGCGCTGGTCCGGCTGAATATCGATGAGGAATTGATTGGGCGCATCGGGCGGCGTGGCGTCGTGCCAGCCCTTGATGAGATCGTTGCGCGTCATGCCGATCAGGAGCAGACACACCAGTCCGATGCCGAGCGCCGTAATCTGCAATGCGCTCGAGCCGCTTCTGCGCTCCAGCGACGCCAGCGCATAACGCCAGCCGACGCCCGCGTGGCTGCGTTCGCGTCGGACGAACCGCGCCGCCGCCCACAGCGCGCCGCGCGCGATCGCGCCGAACAGCAAGAAGCCCGCCGCGAATCCGCCCGCGACGATACCGCCGAGCTTGAGCTCGCCCGCCGCGATCACGAGCAGCACCACGAATAGCACGACTCCGACGCCGTATGCCACATATGCGACGCGCTGCGCATGGCCGAGTTCGCGCCGGATCACGTGCACCGGCGGGACGCGCGTAAGAGGCAGCAGCGGCGGCAGCGCGAAGCCAAGCAGCAACACGAGGCCCATCGCGATGCCCTGCAACGCGGGCCAGATCGTGGGCTGCGGCAATTCGACATCGACGAGCGAGCCGAACCAGCCGAGCAGCACGAGATGCCCGCCGTAGCCGAACACGACGCCCGCGACGTTGCCGATCAAGCCGATGGCAAGGAATTCGTTGAGGAACAGCGCGCGCAGGGTCCGCTGGCTGACGCCGAGACAGCGCATCTGCGCGCAGCCGTCGAGATGTCGCCGTGCGAAGCGATGTGCCGCCATCGCGATGGCGACCGCCGCCAGCAGCGCCATCAGCAGCGAAACGAGCGTCAGAAAGTGGCTCGCGCGATCAATCGTCTGGCGCACCTGCGGCTGCTGGCCG
>JAQFVJ010000170.1 GCA_029439525.1 Caballeronia sp. BR6202001591004 | reverse complement strand
TCCACGCCGAAGCGAATCGTCGATCAGTCCTTCGCATGCGCGCCGATGGATACGGCCAGCATCGAACCCAACAACGAACCCAACAACGAACCCAGCATCACCATCAACAGCCTGTTCACGATAGTCCCTTGCGCTTTATATGAATTGAAATGTCATCGAACTGCGCCTGAAATTATAGAGGCGCGGCAAGCGCGCAATGAAAAAAAGCCGCGAAACGATCGCGGCCTTCATGGTTTGCTAAAAAACAATGCTTATTGCGTACGCACATCGATACGACGGGGACGTGCCTGCTCGCGGCGCGGAATGCTCAGCTTGAGCACGCCATTCTGCAGGTTCGCATCAATCTTCGTGGTGTCGAGATCGTCGCTCACGGTGAAGGCGCGCGCGAAACGCGGCGCGCGGATTTCCGCATGATGCACGCGCACGGCGGCATCCGTCGGCACGACGGCTTCGGCTTCGATATAAAGGCGCGAATCGTGCACCTTCACGTCGAGCTTCTCGCGCGGCACGCCGGGCAGGTCCGCCCACAACGTGATGCCGTTGCTGTCTTCGACGATATCGACCGCAGGAATCAACGCCGGGCGACGCGTCGCCGCCTCAGTGTTGCGCGTGGTTTCGTCTGCTTGCGGGGTCACTTGCGTGGTATCGTTCATCGTATTTTCTCCGGCGATTATTGAATGGCGATGGGGCGCGGCTTCGACGTTTCGCGCTTGCCCACAGTGATCGTCAGCAGGCCGTTTTTATAGCGTGCTTCCACCTTGTCCGCATCGGCATTGCGCGGCAGTTCGATCACGCGGCGGAACGTGCCGGTGAAGCGCTCTCTTGCATAGGAGCGCGCGCCTTCGGCGTGAGCTTCGACCTTGCGTTCGCCGCTGATGGTGAGCGTGCCTTTGTCGACGGTCACGTCGAGCGTGGCGAGATCGACGCCTGGCGCAAAGGCGACGATGCGGATCGAATCGTCAGTGCTGCCGACGTTTAGGCGAGGAAAGGCATCCGCGCAGCTCGAGCGAATGCTCGACGGCATGGTGCCGAACAGCGAAGACATCTGCCGTTGCACACGGTCTAGTTCCGAAAAAATGTCGCCGCTAAAATAAAGTTCACTCATGGTTCAGTCTCCGTTCGCGCCTGGCTTTAGCCGGCCACAGAAAAGGTTCGGAAAATTTAGAAGGTTCGGAAGGGCAGAGGACGTTTATCGCGTCGCTCGCTGCCTTTGAGTTCAAGATAGGAGCGTTAACTATCGTTTCAATAAGGCACGCAAGTATTTTTAATTTTGAGACGCAGCTATTGAAACTTCCTTAAGCGTCACTAAGACCTCGCTAAGCGAAGCACTCGCCTGAGGATTCGATAAACGTCATCGACTTACAATGTGCCGCGGATCAATCGCTAAAAAGGACCGGACGATGAATGTATGCATTTACGGCGCGGGCGCCATCGGCAGATGAATCGGCGTGAAGCTCGCGCAGGCGGGCTGCGATGTCAGCGTGGTCGCGTGCGGCGCAACGCTCGATGCGCTGAACGCGCACGGCCTGAGACTCATCGAAAAGGATGCGACGCATGCGGTGAAAGTCGCTGCGAGCGCCGATCCCACCGATCTCGGTCCGCAGGATCTCGTCGTCGCGGTGAAAGCGCCCGCGATGGCGGACGTGGCCGCGCACATCGCGCCCTTGCTGAACGAGCAGACGACTGTGCTCACCGTGAGGAACGGCATGCCCTGGTGGTTCTGCGACGGCCTGGGCGAAGCGTTCCCGGGCAGGCGTGTTTCATCGGTCGATCCGCACGGCGCGATTGCCGCCGCGATTCCGGCAGGGCGCACGGTCGGCTGCGTCGTGCATGCGAGCTGCTTCACGGAATCGCCGGGCGTTATCCGTCATCGTCAGGGCATGGGCCTGATTCTCGGCGAAGCGAACGGTAAGCCCGGGCCGCGCGCGGAAGCACTCGTCTCGCTGTTCGCCAAGGCCGGTTTCGATGCAACGCTCTCGCCGCAAATCCAGCGCGGCGTCTGGTTCAAGCTGTGGGGCAACATGACGATGAACCCCATCAGCACGATCACCGCGCTACAACGGACCGCATTCTGTCGGACGATCTCGTGTGCAGCTTCCGCGCCTTCATCGAAAAGATGGCGCTGAATCGCGCGAAATATCCCGCGCACAAGGTGCGCGGCGACGCGCGCAAATGTACTGACTACGACGAATGACGCGCATCAATGCGTCTGGCCGCTCGTTTGCGCCTGCCGCTGCGCGACGATGCGCCCCGCGCGCATCGCGTTGTCGGGATAATTGAGCCAGTCGGTCGGATCGTAGCCGGCCGCGCGCCACGCGAGAAATTCCTGACGCACTTGCGCGCGTCTTGGGCGCGGACAGATCATTGATGGCGGCTTGCGCAAATGCGGAAGCCGCCACGCATAGCGCGAGCGTGCCCAAGAACGTGCTCAATAAAGAGAAGAGCGAATTAACGTAGACATGATGTGTGCCCCCTTCACCATCAAACGATAATTTCATTCTAGGTGACAGCGTGAAAGCCTGCAGCGCACGCGAGCCACTTTACGTCGCGTGATCGGTGAAATTGAGCGCAAAAGCGTTGGAAATGTCGCATCCGCGTGAAGTGCCGCACAGTGTTGTCAGACAATCGGCCCTATACTCGGGCTTTCGGGCGGGGAGTTCGCTATATCGACATGTCGATGCGAAACCGGAGCCATAGGCTGAGGTAACAATCACACGACAGGCCGCACATCATGAGCACCTTGCGTGTTGCCAGCGATAGCTTTCCCGAGATGGACGAACTTAATAAGGCGATTCTCGTCGCAGGCGGCACGTGGTTCGAGCGTCGCACGATCTGCGAAGTGCACGTCGGCGACCACGCGTTTCCCATTCTCACCGCATCGATCGGCGCGACCGACCGGCAGGCGCCGGCCGTCGGCTTTTTTGGCGGCGTGCACGTGCTGGAATGCATCGGCACGCAACTCGTGCTCGAATACATGCGCGCGTTGCTGCGCCGTCTCGAATGGGACGAATTGCTGCGCGAGCAATTGCGCGCGATCCGCCTTGTCTTCATGCTGATCGTGAATCCCGGCGGCATGGCGGCGCGGCGGCGGTCGAATCCCAACGGTGTCGATCTGATGCGCAATGCGCCGCAAAGCGCCGAAGGCCGCGTGCCGTTTCTCGCGGGCGGCCAGCGTATCGGGCCGTGGTTGCCGTGGTATCGCGGTGCGAACGGCGCGCGCATGGAAGCGGAAAGCGCGGCGCTGCTCTCGGTGGTCGAGGAAGAACTGATGTCGCGTTGAGCTTCGCGCTCGACTGTCATTCGGGTTTCGGCTGGGACAACAGCATCTGGTTTCCCTATGCGCGCACGTCAAAGGAAATGGCGCACTTGCATGTTCCTGCTGCGGTGTTCGAGGAGTCATATCCGCACCACGACTACACGTTCGAACCGCAAAGCCATCAGTATCTGCTGCACGGCGATCTGTGGAATTGCGCGTATGACCCACCCGAGCGCCCAATATTTTTTTGCTGATGACGCTGGAGCTCGGATCGTGGCGCTGGATCCGCAAGAATCCGGCGCAGCTTTTCAATCGGCTGGGCATCTTCAATCCGATCAAGGCGCATCGCACGCGGCGCGTGCTGCGTCGGCATCCGAGCTTCTTCGATTTCCTCACGCGTGCGGCGTTTTCCTCACGGCGCTGGTTGCCGAGCGACGATTTCCGCGAGCAGGTGAGGCGGCGCGCGCGAGCACTGGCGTCCCGCCGACGCGGCCTGAGTGCCGATATGAGCCGGACATGAGCGATTGGGTTCTGCTGCGCGGCCTCACGCGCGAGACGCGGCACTGGGGCACATTCGAAGCGACGATGCGCGCGTACGGTCTCGTCGGTACGCAAGATCGTGTGGTGTTCATCGACTTGCCGGGCAATGGCGAGGAATACGCGCAAGCCGCGCCGCTATCCGTCGATGCGATTCGTGCGCGCACGCGCTACCGCGCTGAATGCCGCGATGCCGTGCCGCGTGATTGCGATGTCGCTCGGCTCGATGGTCGCGACCGCGTGGGCGCAGGCGTTTCTGGACGAGATCAAACGTCTCGTGCTCATCAACACGAGCGCGTCCCTATGCGCGGATGCAGGAACGCTTGCGCGTATCGGCATGGCCGATGCTCATGCGCATCGCGACGACATGGACGCGACCCGAGCAATGCGAGCAAATGATCCACACGCTGACGTGTAATCGAACTGACACATTCGCGGCTGATGTCGCGCGCTGGGCGGCATTCCGTCGCATGCACGGCGCGAGTGCATCGAATGCGATCGCGCAATTGTGGGCAGCGGCACGTTTCTGCGCACACGACGCGGCGCCGCGTTGTCCGGTGCTCGTGCTAGCCTCGGCCGGAGACCGGCTCGTCGATTCCGAGTGTTCCCGCCGCGGCGCCACGCAATGCCAGGCGGCGCATGAAGTGCATTCATGGGTGGGCCACGACTTGCTTCACCGACGACGCCGACTGGACCTGCCGCGCCATCGCCGCGTGGTTGTACGCGAATGACCCGCATACGGAGCGCCCGGTCCGGGCCGACGCATGACAGCACAATCCCTAATCGACGGACAATATGAAAGCCCCCATTGGCAATCTTGATGCACTCGAACCACAGCCGTTTGCCAAAGCCGTCGCACCGAGTGGAGAGACCGCGGTCGCGCATCGCGCGAATCGGGCCGCTCGTCGGCGCGCAAGCTCGGCTACAGCCTCATCGTGCTGGAACCGGGCAAGCCGTACGTTTCCGTTTCATCATCATCGCGTCAACGAGGAAATGTTCTTCGTCGTTGAAAGTAAAGGTGAAATGGGCATCGGGCATGAATCGCATGCAATCTATGCAGGTGATGTGATCGCATGTCCGCCGGGCGATGTCGATACCGCGCATCAGATCGTCAACACGAGCGCGGGCGTGTTGCGCTATCTGGCGATCAGCACGCAACAGTCGCCGGACGTCGTGGAGTATTCGGATACCGGACGCTATGGAGTGTTCGTCGCCGACGAGCACGCGCTGGCGGCTGCGGTCAAGGGATTTCGCGCGCTGTTTCGTATCGAGGATTCGCCGGGATACTGGGACGGCGAATAGCCCTTTGATCGACAAGGTCGGTAGCAGCCGATGCAGTCATCTCGCGGCACGTTGCACGGCGATAAACGACAAATGCGGATGAGCGCGTCGGCTATTCACCACGCATCGGGTAATTACATGTTGCAACGCAGCATCGCATTGCGTATGCTCGAATAGAACTCAAGGCGGCAGAGGCTGCCTGCACGAATCGAAGCGAGTCGTATTCGGTCGTGTTCAGCATGGCATCGAAGCCAAACGAGAAACGCCCGGTAAGTCAAGGGCGTTCGACTTGGCGACGCAGTAAGCCTTGCGGACGACAACTTGAGGGAGCCGTAGAAATGGAACTGACCATATCGTCAAAACCCACGCTGCACGTCTTTCAGCAGGAAGGCGGGTGGCATTGGGGCATCACCGTCGAGCGAACGGCGGGCGGTGGAATGAAGGTGGTCGCGTATAGCGACGAGGGTTTCGATTCTGAACAGGAAGCGCGCGAGGACGGCGAGGACGTCTTGCGCTCGGAAGACTGGCGCTCGCGTCAGAGCTTCAGCCGCGGCGAGCGGCGTCACGGTTACTCCTGAACGAGGCGAACGCACATTCGCCTCGTTTTTCCTCATCTGTCGTTTCTTAAGTTTCCGTAGTTTCTCCTTCCATTCCCTTTCTTCTTCCGTATCTTTGCTCAGCGCTCGGCCCGTGTCACGCTTTCGCGCACTCCGGTAACGTGTCCGTGTGTCCACTCACGACTCAACGCCCATGAGCCACGACCACGATCATCCGCACGATCACGAAGGCAGCCATCTCTCCGACATGGACTTGCGCGCGTGCGCGCTCGAATCGCTGCTGGTGGAAAAAGGCTATGTCGATCCGCAGGCGCCCGATGTCTTCATCGAAACCTACGAGTATCGCGTAGGGCCGCGTAACGGCGCGCGTGTCGTCGCGCGAAGGCATGGAGCAATCCCGGCTTATCGCAAGTGGCTGCTCGACGATGCGAGCGCTGCCATCGCCTCACTCGGCTATAGCGGACGTCAGGGCGAACACATGGTCGCGCTCGAAAATACGGAGCACGTGCGGTGGTGTGCACGCTGTGCTCGTGCTACCTGTGGTCGGTGCTCGGCCTGCCACCGGTGTGGTACAAGTCCGCGCCGTATCGTTCGCGCGCGGTGATCGATCCGCGCGGCGTGCTGAAGGACTTCGACATCGAATTGCCCGAGAGCGTCGAAATGTGCGTGTGGGATTCGACCGCCGAAATCCGCTATCTCGTGCTGCCGATGCGGCCATCCGACACCGATCATCTCGACGAAGACGCGTTGGCCGATCTCGTCACGCGCGATTCGATGATCGGCACCGGACTCGCACTGACGCCGGAACAGGCATCATCGAACGGAGCGGCATCATGAACGCGGCGCACGACATGGGCGGCATGCAGGCCTTCGGCGAGGTTACGCAGGACGCATGCGATGCGCCGGGCGCGTCGCCGTTTCACGCGGAGTGGGAGAAGCGTGTGTCACGCTGGCGCTGGGCGCGACGGGACAATGGAACATCGATACGTCGCGCGCCGCGCGAGAGAGCCTGCCGCCCGCGCAATGTCTCGGCAGCACGTATTACGAAATCTGGTTCGAAGGCTTGAAGAAGCTGCTGATTGCGGAGGGACGATCGCGGAGGGACTTGCGAACGCGCCGCAGGAGATCGCGTCGGGCCGTTCGAACGATTCGCCCAAGCCCGACGTGCGCACGATGAAAGCCGCCGACGTGAGCGCCGTGCTGCTGCGCGGTTCGCCGACGGAGCGCGGAAGCGATGCACCCGCGCGCTTCGCGATCGGCCAGACGATTCGCGCGAAAGAGATGAATCCGCCCACGCACACGCGTCTGCCGCGTTATTG
>JAQFVJ010000169.1 GCA_029439525.1 Caballeronia sp. BR6202001591004 | reverse complement strand
TATCGACATCGCGCTGGACATGCGCGACCGGCTCGGCGCGCTGCCCTGGTCGTCGATAAAGCGAGCGGCGACGTGGTCGGCTCGACGCGTTACTTCCGCCGTCGAACGGGCGAATCGGCGGCTGGAAATCGGCCATACGTGGTACGCCAAACGCGTGCAGAAGAGCGCGCTCAATACCGAAGCCAAGCTGCTGCTCACGCATGCGTTCGAGAACGCTCGGCACGATCGCCGTCGAGTTCCGTCCGCACGCATTTCATGAACCACGCAGCTCGACGAGTTCTACTTTCTCGCGCGCATGAGGCTGATCAAGGACGAGGAGTAGTACTTCGACAAATTCGACCGCGCGTTCGGCGCGTATTTCTACGGCGTGACGCAGCTTCCCGACGAAGTGTTCGACATTCCGCTCGACTGGCTGAAGCGTCTCGAGCGCGAGTTCACGGCGGAGGAAAAGAAGCGCATCGAGGCGCTCGGCGGCCTTGACAAGCTGGATGGACCGTCTGAAGGAGCTGATGGAAGAGCAGAAAGGCCGTCACGAAGGCGGCAACAAGTGGATCGGCACGGGCGGCACGTCGCCGTTCGGGCACGGCGGCTATAACCCAGAAGGCTTTCGCATCGGCGGGGAATCGTCGGGCGAGCGCAGCGCCGTGAAAGTGTGGGATCAGCCGCGCGTATGCGGATTACGACGATCAGGTGGAAATCGGCACGCGCAACATCAAGGTCGCGCTCCGGCATCTGCGGCGCTTCGCGCGCGAAGGCGCGGCCGAGGAACTGGATCTTCCCGACACGATCCTCAGCACGGCGGCCAACGCGGGCTGGCTCGATTTGAAGATGGTCCCCGAGTGCCACAACAACGTGAAGGTGCTGATGCTGCTCGACGTTGGCGGCTCGATGGACGATCACATCAAGCGCATGGAAGAACTGTTCTCGGCGGCCAAGGCGGAGTTCAAGCATTTCGAGTTCTGTTACTTCCACAACTGCGTGTACGACTATCTGTGGAAGCACAACCGGCGCCGTCATACCGAGCGCACGTCCACGTTCGACGTGCTGCACAAGTTCACGCCGGACTACAAGCTGATCTTCGTCGGCGGTGCCACCACGAGCCCCTACGAACTGCAACTGGGCGGCTCGGTCCGAATACAACAACGCCGAAGCGGGTGCGGTGTGGCTGCGCCGTTTCGCCGATCAGTTTCCGCATCATGCGTGGCTCAATCCCGAGCCCGAGCGACTATGGGAATATCGCCAGTCGATTTCCGCGATCCGCAATGTCCTCGGCAATCGCATGTATGCGTTCACCATGGCCAGCCTCGAAGCGGCCATGCGAGCTTTGTCGAAGTAACCCAGTCAAAACATGAAAGCAATATCCCCGGCGCAACCCGCGCAATCGGCGCGCGCGCCTCTGCGTCCGTTTTCCGATAGTTCCGTTTCGACCGTCGTCGCCGGCTTCGTCGCGATGATGACCGGCTACACCAGTTCGCTCGTGCTGATGTTCCAGGCCGGCCAGGCCGCGCACTTGAGCGATGCGCAGATTTCCTCGTGGATCTGGGCGCTGTCGATGGGCATGGCGTTCTGCACCATCGGCCTGTCGCTCCGTTTTCGCGCGCCGATCGTCATCGCGTGGTCGACGCCGGGCCCGGCGCTCCTGGTGTCGTCGCTGCCGCACGTCGCGTATTCTACTCGGATGCGATCGGCGCATTCGTCGTCTGCGCGGCGCGCCTGACGACGGTCGGCCTCACCGGCTGGTTCGATACGCTGATAAGCATCCCGTCCGGCATCGCCGCCGCGCTGCTAGCGGGCATCCTGTTCGAGATCGGCATCAAGATTTTTCGGGTGGCCGAGCATCGGAGCGCGCTCGTCATCGTGATGTTCCTGGTCTATCTCGTCGGCAAGCGCTTCGTGCCGTGCTATGCGATTCCGGCGACGGCTCGACGCGGTCCGCGCGGCCAGCTCGGCTCGGGCACGGTTCGGCGCTGGCACGAACTCGCTTACGAGGCCAATGAGGACGCAAATGATAAAGCCGATGAGAACGGCAACTGAGCAAACCGCAAGCGGGAATGCCGCGTGCGGGACTAAAATATCGAAGTGAGACAGGGGCGCGCCGCACAGCCAAGCCGCACGACGTCGCGATCATGGTCCATCCACGGGTTACCGCATTTTGACACAGGGCGCAACGCGCCGACGACACGACATGACATCCGCTCTCGACCAGCTCAAGCAATACACCACGGTTGTCGCCGACACGGGCGACTTCCAACAATTAATCCAGTTCAAGCCGCAGGACGCGACGACCAATCCGTCGCTCATCCTGAAGGCGCTCCAGAAGGACGACTACAAGCCGCTGCTCGAAAAGACGGTCAAGGAGCACAAGAACAAGCCCATGCCGCAGATCATCGACAATTTGCTGGTGGCGTTCGGCACCGAAATTCTGAAGATCATTCCGGGCCACGTCTCGACCGAAGTCGACGCACGCCTCTCGTTTGACACGAAGGCGTCGATCGACAAGGCGCACGACATCATCAAGCTGTACGAAAACGCCGGTATCGGCCGCGAACGCGTGCTCATCAAGCTGGCGTCGACGTGGGAAGGCATCCGCGCCGCCGAAGTGCTGCAGAAGGAAGGCATCCACTGCAACATGACGCTGCTGTTTTCGCTGGCACAGGCCATCGCGTGTGCCGAAGCGGGCGCGCAACTGATTTCGCCGTTCGTCGGCCGCATCTACGACTGGTACAAGAAGGCCGCGGGCGCTGATTGGGACGAAGCGAAGAGCGGCGGCGCCAACGATCCGGGCGTGCAGTCGGTGCGTCGCATCTACACATACTACAAGAAGTTCGGCTACAAGACCGAGGTGATGGGCGCGAGCTTCCGCACCGTGAGCCAGATCACGGAACTCGCCGGCTGCGACCTGCTCACGATCAGCCCGGATCTGCTCAAGAAGCTCGCCGATAGCAATGACAAGGTCGAGCGCAAGCTCTCGCCCGAGATGGTGAAGAACGAAAACATCGAAAAGATCGCCGTGGACGAGCCGACCTTCCGCTTCCTCGTCAACGACGACGCGATGGCGACCGAAAAGCTCGCGGAAGGCATCCGCGCCTTCGCCACCGACGCGATCAAACTGGAAAAGCTGATCACGGCGCTGCAATAAGCTCCGAATAGCCACGCAGTCACTTGCATCACAAAAACGCGTGACGAGTTCGAGCGTTTTTGTTGCCGATGTCAAACGAGAGAACCGTCGACGAAATACGCTATTTCCGTTTATTGCAACCTAATTTTCCCTTTTCCGAAGTGATCGTGCGCGTCGGTGCCATAGACTTCCACTCTCTTGCGGCATAGCCGCTCACGCACGGAAGTCTGTCATGCAGCTGGATACCTATCTGTTTGTTCACGGCGATTGCGCCGAGGCACTTGCGCTTTATCAGGCCGCGTTCGGCGCGCAGATTCAAGCGTTGATTCGCTTCAGGGACACGCTCGATGCCGCGAACGTCGCGCCCGAATGGCAGCACAAGGTGATGCACGGACTCTTCAGCGTCGGCCCGAATGCAATCATGGTCTCCGACGGCCAGTTCGGTCAGCCTGCCAGCGACTACACGGCCTTCACGCTGTCGATCGTGGCGGACGACGCCGCGTCGAGCGAGCGCACCTTCAATCTGTTGAGCGAACGCGGCACGGTACTGACGCCGTAGCAGTCGACGTTCTTCGGGCTTCGTCGGTATGCTGAAGGACCGCTTCGGCGTGCCCTGGCTCATCAACGTGGTCAACCAGGAAGTGGAAGACGCAGCGCAGGCAGCCGGACAGGCCTGACGCTACCTCCCGAGCGGCCGCGCACCTTCGATGTTCCACTGCCGCTCGATCTCCGCCAGACGCAGCCGCAGGCGCTCGACCTGCTCGGTAAAACGCATCGCGAGCCAGTGCATGCCCTGCGTCATCGAATACATCCTCGGTGCACGGCTCCGGTCCGTGCATCGACGCATCGTTAGTTCGGTACAGCAGGCTGACGCGGCCGAAGCGTAACGCGCGCGCCATCTTGAGCAATTGCTGACGCGTCTCCTGTTCGCGCGGCGTGCACGCCAGCGCGAAAGATCCAGCGCCATGCGTGCCGCTCATCGTTTCCTGCATCGATGCGGTCAGCATCTCCAGCGCCGCGAGAATCGAGCGATGCAGGCGCTGAATTTCCTCCAGCCCGCGATCGGCACATCCGCTTCTTTCGCGACGGATTCCATCAACGCGCGCGATTGCACGAGCCGCTGGCTCATCGCATAGCATAGAAACGGCGCGCGGTTTCCTCGGCGATAAGCGTCTTGCCGTAGAGCCGCGCACATTCGCGCAGATTGTCCGCAAGACGATAGCGCCACGAGTAGATCGCGTATTCCGGCAGCACCAACGAAAACGCCAGCGCGATCGCGATGCCGATCAGCACGTTCGCCGTGCACCACAAGCCCGTGCCTGAAGTCGAGACGCCGTGGCCGGCGACGATCACCATCTGATGGCCGTGAGCAGCGCGATGTAGCCGGCCTTTCCGATCGCGTAGTACGCGCAGCCGCCCACGATGATCGACATCAGCAGAAAGAACAGCCACAACTGGCCGAACGCGATGTCCACGAGAATCAGGAACAGCACGAAGCCTGCGCCGAGCGCCGTGCTGAACGCGCGCTCTGTCGCCTTTTTGCGGATATTGCCGTAGTGCTGCAATCCGCCGATCACGACCAGCAGCGATACCGACGCCCACACACCGTGCGGCAAGTCGATGCCCGTCGTGACGAGAAACGAACTCGCCATCGCGAGCGCGACGCGCACCGCATGGATTCGCGTGCCGGTAACGAAAGTACGGCGTAGCAAGCGCGTGCAGAAAGCGCACCACGCGGCCGCGCCGGGAGAAAGCGGAGGTCGGGAAAGCATGGTTCGCTCACGTCGATTTGCCGCGCGGAGCGTCGCGAGCAGGCGTTGCGTGCACCGTCTGGCGCACGGGCCGTCGCGCAAAACAAGAACGCGCAACGGCCAGCGGCTGTTACGGGCATTTTACCAGCGCGTCGAACGCCGGATCAGCCTTCCACGACGTCCAGATAGTCTTCGGGACGCGTGCGATCTTCCGAGCGCTTCAGGCCCATCACGCGCACCAGCAGGCTCACCACGACGACACGACCAGATTGATGATGAGCGCACACGGCCGCGTAGCCCGGCACCTGCATGCCGAACAGGTTGACCGTGAAAATCGAGCCCTTGAGTTGCAGCGACACTGCCATCCACGTACCCGCCGCCCAGCCGATCAATAGGCCGCGATGATCGAGCACACGCGTATAGAGCCCGAGCACCAGCGCGGGCAGCGTCTGGATGATCCAGATACCGCCGAGCAGTTGCAACTGGATCGCATAGGTCAGCGGCAGCGCCAGGATGAACACCACCGCGCCGGACTTTCACGATCAGCGACACGAGCTTGGCAACGTTGTTTTCCTGCTCCGGCGTCATCGACGTGCTGATGAACTCGCGATGCACGTTACGCGTGTATAGGGTTGCCGGCCGCGATCGACATGATCGCCGCCGGCACCAGCGCGCCAATGCCGATCGCCGCGGACGCCACCGCCGACGAACCACGACGGGAAGTAGTGCAGGAACAGCGCCGGCACCGCGAAATTCGCGCCATAGGCCTTGAAGTACGACGCGTACTCCGGCATGTCCTTCACGCCGGACGCAAGCGCCATGAAGCCGAGCAGCGCCAACAGGCCGAGCACCAGCGAATATACGCGGGCAGCAGCGCCATGTTGCGGCGGATCGTGTTGCCCGAGTTCGACGACAGAATCGCCGTGACCGAGTGCGGAACAGGAACAGCGCGAGCGCCGAACCGACCGCGAGCGTCGCGTACGCGCTGTCGCTGTAGCCGTTCAGGCTCGACACGTCGGGCGCCTTTAGCAGCAGTTTCGACGACGGCACCGAGCCGAAGATATGGCCGAAGCCGCCGAGTTGCGCGGGAATCACGATCATCGCGGCGATGATCGTGATGTAGATCAGGATGTCCTTCACGACCGCGATCATCGCGGGCGCACGCAGGCCAGAAATGTGTACGTGTACGCGGCAAGGATCGCGAACGCGATGATGAGCGGCAGATCGCCGACCAGCCCTTGCGTCGAGAAGCCGAGCGCGCCGATCACCACTTCGATACCGACCAAGTTGCAGCGCGATATACGGCATGGTCGCGACGATGCCCGTCAGCGCAATCGCCAGCGCCAGCATGCGGCTGTTGTAGCGCGCGTGCACGAAGTCGGCGGCGGTCACATAGCCGTGACGTTTGGCGGTGCTCCACAGTTTCGGGAACACGACGAACGCCAACGGATAGATCAGGATCGTTATAAGGCAGCGCGAAGAAGCCGGTAGCGCCCGCGCCGAACACC
>JAQFVJ010000168.1 GCA_029439525.1 Caballeronia sp. BR6202001591004 | reverse complement strand
CCGACCCTGTTGGATGTCGGTCTGGTCGATCCTTTGTCGTTCGAATTGTTAACTTGACATAAGATAAATTAGCAACAATCTCGTCGTCGAGCAGACATAGCGTGATCGAGGCGCCTCCTTTTTTCCCGTCCACTCTCTGCCCGATCGCGCGAACACTTCTACATATTAAAACATATTAATCCTTTAAGATTCACGTTTTTCCGCACATGCAAAACGATCAGGTATCCTAATTTGTTAATCCTATTAACCATCGAGCGTCGAGCCGCGCGCATAGCGAAAAATCAGCGGATCGACGCGCAATTCGCGGCCGATCGCATCGAGCGTGCCGATCCAGCGCGGATCCTTCGGACCGGTGAAGCGCACGAGCGGCATCATCAACGCAGACGCATCGAGTGTGGACGAATCGGGGTCTGCACGAAGGATTGCAGTTCGTCGTTCCAAAATTGCTCGTGAATGTCGGCATGAATCTCGTCGCGCGTCTTGAACCACGATGCGAGCGGCACGGGCAAGGAGCGCTTTTCAGCGAGACGCAACGCGCAATCCACCGTCACCCAGCACATCAGCCGTGTAGCGTGGCCTCTTCGAGCGCGTCGTTGCCATCGACGGAGTGCCTCACGCGCAACGAGCCGTTCGAGCTGCAATCGCGGCTGCGTTCAGCGATCCACACTTACATGAAGTGTTCTGCTTCGCCGGTATAGCCGAGACGCAATAGCGGATACACGGAGAACGCGGCATCGCGTATCCACGTGAAGCGATAATCCCAGCGACGCGAGCCATCCTGCGCTTCGGGCAAACCGAATGTCGGCGCTGCAACGATCGCGCCGAACTCATTCGAGCGGCACGCTAGCAATTAGCTGCACGGGCGGCGTGCCGTCGTCGGGGACCGAATTCGACGCCCTGCTCCGCGGCGCGCGCCGTGTGGCCGCAGCGCGCATAGTCGAAACGCGGATCGCAACGCACGTCGAGCGTCACGTGTCCGAACACGACACGCACGATGCGCATCACGCAGTTCGGCACCGCATCAATGCGTGCCTCGTTCGAGGCACCGGCATCAGATCGAGCAGTTCGCAGACGCCCTCGCCCGTCATGAAGCGCGTGAGCAATACGTTCGTTTCGGGCAGATACATCTGCTTGACGTTCGTATGCGTGCCGCGCGGCGTGATCGAAAACGAGCCGCCGTACTCGCCGTCGAGCAGCGCCGCAAAGAGCGTCGGAGAATCGATGCGCGGATAGCACATGAAGTCGATCGCGCCATGCAGCGAGACGAGCGCGGAGGTCTTCATGTTGCCGATCATGCCGCGTGCATCGACGGGAAGCGCGGCAGGCGTGAGGTACTGGCATGCGTGACCCATGGCAATGTGCTCCCAAGGCAGTCGCACCGTCGCGCGCCCGATATCGCGGTCACATCGTGTTCATGTCGCGCGTGTGGATCGAGAGGCGTGCGGTGCAGTGTTCAGTGTCCGCATGGGCAGCAAAACGTATTCCTGTCATTCGTAATCAAAGAAACAAATCCTCGACATGGCATCATTCAACGCGCGGCCGTGGTTGCATTCGTTGCCGCATGCAGCGGCGCAATAGCGAATGCGGCATCGCTGGCAGTGTTCTCTGCGACGGCCTGCCTTTGCGGCAGGGTGATTTCCGCATGATGCCCCGATTTTCCGAAGCTCGCGATATAAATACAGCCGCGACTGCGATACCCGCCAGCACGGCCAAAATCGCTACACCCAATGATTTTCGCCTCATTCGTCCTCCTATTCGGATACGATTTCGCCGGGCGCGTGTGACCCGGCATGTCGTGCCGATGTTAGCAACACCACGCGTGCGCGACCGTGGGACGCCGCGCATTGAAAAAGACATATCCGCAAAACACCACTCATCGAGGGCAGGAGAAGCTCATGCACGCCGTTGCTGCATTCAACCTGATGCTCGCAATCGGTGCAGTAGCGTTCACGACCTTCGCTGTGGGTTAGGTGCATCTCGTCGTGCCCGATCTGCCGTGGGCTGCATGTTTTGCGCTGGGCGCGGTGGTGTCGCCGCCCGATGCGGTTGAGGTGAAAGCCGTACTCGAACGCGTCGTGCTGCCGCGTTGCCTGATGGCCCTGCTCGAAGGCGAAAGCCTGCTCAACGATGCAACCGGTCTTGTGCTGTTCCGCTTCGCCGTGGCAGCGGCGTTGAATTCAGGGCACCGCGTGCCGTGGGCAGCTTCGCCGTGCTCGCCGTGGGCGGCGTGGTCGTGGGCATCGTCGCGTGCTTCATTGCAGTGAAGTTGCTGCGTGCACTCGAGGACGACTATCTCGTCATCACGACAGCGATGCTCACGGCATGGGTCAGCTACCTCGCGGGCGAAATGCTCGGCGTGTCGAGCGTGATCGCGACGGTCACCACCGGCATGTTGATCGGCTGGCATCAGCATGAAGTGTTCACGGCAGCGCAACGCATGCGCGGCACGGCGTTCTGGCAGGTCGTCGTGTTCGTGATGGAAGCGCTCGTGTTCGTGCTGATCGGCTTGTCGCTGCGCACTATCGCGGTGCGTCTGGGCGGTGTCGGTCATGCGTTCACGCTGCTCGCGCCTGCAACGGGCGTGGTGATCGCGGTGACCATTCTGTCGCGCTTCGTGTGGGGGGGTCTACGGCGTGGAGGCAATCAAGGGCGTGCTATGGATCGCGACGGGCCGCAAGCGGCAGCGCGCGGATGGCGAGCCGAGCGAACTCGTGCCGGACTTTCGCGCGGCCACGGTATTGAGCTGGGCCGGCATGCGTGGCGTGATGAAGCTCGCAATGGCATTGTCGCTGCCCGAGTCGATGCCGGGACGCGATCTCATCGTGTTCGCGGGGTTCGCGGTCATTCTCGTGACCGTGCTGCTGCAAGGCACGACGATGGGTCCGCTGATCGCGTGGCTGTCGATCCAGCGCGGACGCGAGCGCTCGGTGCGTCATCTGAGCGAGCCTCAGGCGTGGGCGCGGCTCGAAGCAGCGCAACTGGAGGCCATTCATCCGCTCGTGCACGATGCCGACGGAACGGTGATTCATCCACGCTTGCTGGAGCAATACACGTATCGCGCGACGTTATCGAAACGCTTCGAGAATCTCGAAGACTTCCCCAACGAAGCGCGTTATGCGCATTACGACGTCGTGCTCGCAGCAATCGCTGCGGGCCGCGCGGAGCTGCTGCGCTTGCATCGCAGCGGCATGATTCACGATGAATTGTTGCATTCGCTGGAGCAAGAATTCGATCTTCATGACACCACTGCGATTTACGCGCGCGGTTGAGTCACGCGCGATACGTTCGTGTGGCGCACGCAGGAATACATCGCGTGGACCTGCGTGTTTGCGCGATTGCGCAGGCGCACGAGCCAGTCTCCGGGCGATGTGAACGCGATGAGAATCATGTGACCGTCGCCGCGCGCACCGCGGCCGCCGTGAACGATCATGCATAGCGTATCGCCGTCGCCATCACCATCGTCATTGCGCGTGTAGCTGGCGACGTTGCCGACACCGATCCATTCGCTGCACGCGCCCAGCAGCGGCGTGATGCTGACGTCGACGAGCGGATCGCGCATGTTCGATGCGAACCATATTTCCATCACGTCCGGCGATGCGAAATCGCGCACGACACGACAGCGCAGCGCGGCTTCGTCGTCGACGCTCAGCGTGCCGTGACAGCGCGAACGATGCCCGTTGCCCACGGGTATCACGATCGAACACGCGCCCGTATCCATCAGTTCGTCGAGTGCGCTTTCGATCAGCGAACTCCCGTCGCGCAGCCCCGCGATATGCGCGCAACTCAGATTGATGAGCGCATGACTCGCCGCGCCCATCGTGTCCTGTGCGCGCGTCACGATATAACGAACGCCATCGAGCACCTGCACATCGCGCCCGAGTCCTGCGTGATCGTGCGCGGCGCGGCCCGCGCTGCCGAACTGCACGCCGATGAGCGGCAGCGGCAACTCGTGCGACGTGTGGTCGTCATGGGCACGCGTGCGGCGATCCGCGATCCTGTAGACATTTGCCTCGCCGGCCGCACGAGCAAGGCGATGCCGCTCGCGCAACTACGCGTCGATGCGCGATTTGAGCAGTTCGCTTCCATAGCCGAGCCCGCTTGCACTACCGGCTGCATCGCTCTGATTCCATAAGCATTGAAAGCGTGTGCTCGTGCCCGTGGCATTTTCGTGGAAACACCGATGCCCGTAGGCGATGCCGTCATCGCACACACCGACGATCACCTTGCCGATATCGTCCTGACGAGGCACGGGTGCGAGCGTCGCCGGATTCGCATTCGACGTGTGCTGAACCATGGGCACAGCAAGTGTGAAGCGTTCGATGAGACCCGACATTTCCGCATCAACATGCGCGAAGAATTCGTGAAGAAGCGGGTCGCGGTGAAAGCAGCAGGCGCATCGCGGTAGAGCGAAGACATCCATATCCAATGCTGCCATTGTTCGCGCTCGATGCGTTGCGCAAACGCTTGCGCGGTGAGACCGCCCTCTTTCATCTCGATCGCGATGGGTATTCGTTCGACGGTTGCGCTGCCGAAGCAGCGGTAACACGTGGCGTCTGCCCAGACGAGATAACGATCGATGCGTGGCACGCTGGCAAATGCGCGGATTGTCCAAAGTGCTTCATGATGCGCATCGGCGGGCGAGCTCATTTCGTTATCCTCGCCACAAGACCGACGCTCGCACACTCCCCTGCATTCCGTGCGATGTATGCCGCATGGCTCGACGAGCGGAGTGTGCATGCCGTCGATCGCAAATACACGATCCCCATATTCTACCCAGTATATCACGGCATGCACAACCGATAGAAGCAAATATTCGCGCCCGATTGTCCTCAAACGCGCGCGCCAAAAAGTCAATCAGGATTACGCGATATCGTGACGCCAGAACAGACGTTCTGAAAGGCGAAGCGCGAATGAAGACGAACGTTCACTCGTGCTTTTTTCTTCAGTGCAGATGTGTGGCATGCGTCCTCGCTGTGGAATCGCGCTCACGCGAGGTTTTCAGACGACGCGACAGGAAATTCAACCCTTCGACGAATCCGGCGAAGCTCATCGCGGCATAGACATAACCCTTGGGCACATGAGTGCCGAAACCTTCGGCGATCAGCGTCATCGCAATCACCAGCAGGAAACTGAGCGCGAGCGTCACGACACTCGGTTCCGTTCGATGAATTTCGACAGCGGTTGCGCGGCAAACAGCATCGTGGCGACAGCGAAGATGACCGCGACGGACATGATCGGCAAGTGTTCCGTCATGCCGACAGCCGTTATGATGCGGTCCACCGAAAACACGAGATTTCGAAATCGGAAAAATAAGCGGATATTTAAACACACGGTTCGGTTTTTTCGAACTATCCATCCCAGTACACCAGCAAGGCAAAGGACACGCGTATGCTCAACTATCGTCATCTGCGCTATTTCTGGGTCGTCATGAAGGAAGGCGGCTTTGCACGCGCGGCGGGACGCCTCGACATGGCGGTGCAGACGATCAGCGCGCAGGTGCGTGAACTGGAAAAATCACTCGGGCATCCGCTGCTCAAACCCGAAGGACGCGGCGTCAAGATGACTGAAGGAGGTCAGGCCGCGTTCGCGCGCTCCGACAAAATCTTCCGGATCGGTCAGTTCATTTAGGACGAGGTGCGTGAAGCCGCGAGCGGCACCATGGCGCGGCTGGCGGGTCGGTCTGTTGGACGGCATCTCCAACTCGCAGCGCATGCGCTGCTCGCGCCCGTGCTGGGCAATCCGTCGTTGCGTCTGCTGTGTCATGAAGGCGAAACCGACGAACTGCTCGGTGAACTGGGGTGATCATGTTGCCGAGATAGGCAATGCGCACGCGTGCGTCGCCGCGTATGTCGGCCGGTTTGCCTTCGACGAGCACACGTCCCTGTTGCATCACCGTGATCGTGTCAGATATGTCCATCACGATATCCATGTTGTGCTCGATCAGCACGACCGTATAGTCGTCGCGCAAACTGCGGATCAAGCGCTTCATGTCGTCGAGATCGTCGATGCCCATACTCGATGTTGGAGAGCGACGCGATTGCCCGTCATCATCGCGTGCAAGGCGCCGGCAGGGCCCGTGACCGCGCCCGATACGATGAATGCGACGAGCTTGAAACGCCGCACGTCATAGCCGACCGCGGCGGGACGCGCTTCGTTGTCGCGTATTGCGAGCAGCGTGCGCCCGAACACCGAGTGCGATACGCGCAGCATGAGCCAGAATGCGATCAGGAACATCACGGCGACGAACGCGTAGTATTTGCCAGGGCGCGCGATCGATAGCAGCGGCTTGCCCAGGATCGACAACGCAGGTCGCGGAATATCGAGCAGGCCGTTATCGACGCCCGTGAGATCGGGCGTCGTATAGGCGAGAAAATAGAACATCTGCCCGAATGCGAGCGTGAGCATGACGAAATACGCGCCGCGCTGACGAATGGAAAACCATCCGACGATCGCAGCCGCAAGCGCGCCAATGACGATGGCGGCCGAGCAACGCCGCAGGCACCTGCATGCCGCCTTTAGTTAGTTAGTTAGTTAGTTAGTTAGTTAGTTAGTTAGTTAGTTAGTTAGTTAGTTAGTTAGTTAGAGTGAGGCCCGCGCTGTAACTCCCTAGCCCAAAGAAAATGCCTTGCCCGAAAGAAAGCAGGCCGGTGTGCCCAAGCAATAAATTGCAGCCGAACGCGGCAAGCGCAAACACCAGCACTTCGGCCGCAAGCGATCCCGAGCGCATCGTCAAAGGCAGGATGCAGACGACGAGCGCCGCCAGTATGAGAAACCGGTAGCGATGCAGCGATGCCTTGAGCGAATGTGGTGGCGTGCTCATCTTCAGAGCCTCGGAGCCGGATTTCGAGTTCATGTCGCTCTCCCGAGCAAACCATTCGGGCGCAGCAGCAACACCGCCGTCATCGCGACATAAATCATCAAACGCGCGCCTTCGGGCCAAAGCGTGCTCATGACACTCTGCACGATATCGACCAGCAAGCCGCCGACGAGCGCGCCGAGAAAATTCCCCATACCGCCGACCACGACCACCACGAACGCGACACCCAGCGCTTCGATCCCCATGAATGGATCGACACCGCGAATCGGCGCGGCAAGCACGCCCGCCAACGCCGCTGTCCCGGCACCGAGCGCAAACACGAGGCTGATGATGCGCGTCACGTTGATGCCGAGCCGAGCAGCGACACCATTTCGCTCGATTCACTGCCCGCGCGCACCGCGCTGCCCAGTCGCGTGCCTTCTAGCAGCCACCATAAAATACCCGCCAGCACGGCCGTAAATGCGATGACGAACAAGCGGTATTTCGGGTAGGTGAAACTGCCCCACATCACCACGCCGTTAAGCACGTCGGGAACGGGCACGTTGTCGCCGACGGGGGCCCACGCGATGATCGCGCATTCCTGCAATACGAGTGCAAGCCCCACCGTCGCCAGAATGTGAAACTCATGCTGTTGCGCATAGACGTGACGCAGGACGACTTTCTCGACGATCCATGCGAGCACGCCCACGACGACCGGCACGACCGCGAGCGCCATCCAGAAGCTCATCGACCATTGCAGCGCCTGATAGCAGAAATACGCGC
This sequence comes from Caballeronia sp. BR6202001591004, assembly GCA_029439525.1. Classification (GTDB taxonomy): domain Bacteria; phylum Pseudomonadota; class Gammaproteobacteria; order Burkholderiales; family Burkholderiaceae; genus Caballeronia. The sequence goes on along the minus strand of JAQFVJ010000168.1, from coordinate 1,062 downwards.
CAAGCAGATAGAACGCGCCATGCGCGAAATTCACGAAACGCAGCAGCCCGAACACGATCGTCAATCCGACCGCAAGCAAAAAATACAGCATGCCTCCGTCGATGGCGTTCACGACCTGAAGCAGATAAACCTTCATGGCTTTGCGTCAGAAGATAAGCGGCGCGCATGCGGATTGGACCGCATGCGCCTGAGAATCGCGCGTCAGAACATCTCGCACTGCGTCTTGTCGAGCGGCAGGAACGATTGGCCGGAACTGACGATATCCGCGTAGTCGTCCTTGTCTTTCATTTTGCTCTTGGCCTTGCCCTTGAGCAGATAATAATTCTTGAGCACCTGATGATCGCCCACGCGAATTTCCTCCGGTCCGGTCAGCCCGCCGTATTTCATGCCTTCGAGCGCGGTGATGACCTTTTTCGGATCGACGGTGCCGGCCTTGACGATGCCGTTTAGCAGAATCTTCGTGCAGGTAAAGAGCCTGCATAAGAGCCTGCGAGACTGTAATTATTCGGGTTCGATTTATAGGCGGCTTGTACGCGCTTTACCAAGTCTTGATTCAGCGGCAAATCGATCACATGCTAGTATTGTGGCGCGTCGAAGTATAATATGCCTTCGCAAATATCCGGTCCCAGGGCTTCGAATTGTTCCAGGCTGGACACTCACGGCATGAAAATCGTGCAGTTGTTCTTCATGCCGAAACTCACGGCCTGCCGCGAGGTATCCCGACGATTGCGAACCGAAGTTCAAAATCATCAAGACATCAGGCTTGGCGACAACCGCATTGGTCAGATAGCCGCTGAATTCCTTTTCGTTTAGCGAGTAGTAGCTGTTGCCCACATGCTCGATGCCTTTCTCCTTGAAGATCGCTTTAGCGGCGGACAAAAAGGCCTTCGCCGAAAACGTATTGCGGCGTGATCGTGTACCAGCGTTTCGCTTTAGAACCCTTAACAAAATGAAGAAAGGGCTGTTAACCCGCGATGAATGCTGTTAACCTGCTCATTGTTTCGACGACGAAAAGGGACATGGCTAACCCATACTCGACGAACTTTGGGCACTTATCGAACC
>JAQFVJ010000167.1 GCA_029439525.1 Caballeronia sp. BR6202001591004 | reverse complement strand
TTCCCTCTCGTCTGACTTCTCGCTTCGCTTCATTCGCTCTGTTCAACTCATGGTAGAACTTGCACCTACAAGATTGCGTCCATGCTGGGCACACAAGAAATGAACGAGGTCGGCACGCGCCGGCCTCGCATGGAGAGACTTCAGGCGGCTAGCTTCAACGCCTGCGAAAAATCCGCGATGAGATCGTCGATATCCTCGATGCCCGCCGACAGCCGCAGCATGCCGTCGGAAATGCCCATCGCCTTGCGCGTTTCGGGACCGGCTTCGAAGAAGACCGTCGGCGCGACGGGAATGATGAGCGTACGCGTATCCGCGAGACCCGTGGCCTTGATCGGCAGCTTCAGCACGTTGACGACATCGATCATGCGATCCGCATCGAGCAACTCAAACGACAGCAGCCACGACGCGCCCTTGAACAGCGCCTGCGCGATCTCGTATTGCGGGTGACTCTTCAATCCCGGATAGAACACGCGGCCGATGGCATCGTGCCCTTCGAGAAACTCCGCGAGCGCGAGCGCGAGTGCGTTTGCGCTGCTCTGCTTCACGCGCAGCGCGAGCGTTTCCGCGCCCATCGCGATGGAATACGCCTGCTCCGACGACAGCGACGCGCCCATGTCGCGCAGACCCTTCTTGCGAATCTGCAACAGGCCCTGCTCTTTTGCCGGCGAGCGCCGATAGTCGTCGGCAATATTCGGATACGCGCTCCAGTCGAACAGGCCCGTGTCCGTCACCGCACCGCCGAGCGCCGTGCCGTGTCCCGCGATCGTCTTCGTCAGCGAATTGATGACGAGGCTCGCGCCTACCGCTTTCGGCTTGAACAGCGCGGGCGACGTGATGGTGTTGTCGACGACATACGCGAGGCCGCGCTCGCGGCACACCTCGCCGATCCGCTGCAAGTCCGGAATCTGCGTGCCTGGATTCGCAATGGTCTCGACGAACACCATGCGCGTGTTCAGCCTGATCGCGTTCTTCACGTTCTCCGCATTGCACGCATCGACCGTGGTCACGTCGACGCCGAGCGTCTTTAGCGTGCTGAACAGGCTGTTGGTGTTGCCGAACACATAGCGGCTCGACACGGATGTGATCGCCCGCGCGCAGCAGCGTGAGGAAGGTCGCGGTGATCGCCGCCATGCCGGTACTGAAGCAGATCGTGCCGACGCCTTCCTCGAGGCTCGTGATCTTGCGCTCGAGCGCAGCCGTCGTGGGCGTGCCCTGACGCGCGTAATTGAAGCCGCCTTTATTCGTGCCTTGGAACACGCCGATCAGATCCTCGACGCGTGCGAAGCCGTATTGCACGGACGTATAAATCGGCTGACGCACTCCGCCATGCTCGGTGCCCGAAGTTCTGTCGCCGTGAACGATGCCTGTAGTGAAGCCTTGCTTGTCCATCCCTTCTCCGCTTCTCAAGTCGATTACTTTTCGATCGATTACTTTCGATAACCCATCGCGCGCGATTCAGCGCCGCATCCTGCACCGCCGGCGCGAGCTCCTTCATGCGCTTGACGCTCAGCCGCTCCAGGGGCCCTGAAATGCCGATGGCCGCAGCCGGCGCGCTGAACGCATCGAAGATCGGCGCCGCGACGCCGCCGACGGCTTCTCGCCATTCTCCACGATTGATCACATATCCGTTGGCTGCCGCGCGCGAGAGTTTCGCCTTGAGCGTCGGCAAGTCCGTGATGGTGGCCTTGGTATGCGCGGTCAGCTCCGTCAGATGCCGCGTGATGAATTCCTGGCTCTTATGCGCGAGCAGGATCTTGCCCGTGGCAACGCAATACGCCGGCGCATGACCGCCAAGCACCGAATACGCGCGCACCGGGGTTGCACGCTTTCGATCTTGTTGACATACACGACCGAACCGCCGTCGAGAATCGACAAATGCACGGTTTCCTGCGTCAGATCGACGAGCGCGCGCATGTGGCTCGCCGCAAACTGGCGCACGTCGATCTGCGCCATCTGCTTGGCGCCCAGCTCGAACAGCTTGAAGGTTCTGCGATAAGTTGCCCGTGACTTCGTCGCGGGTCGCGTAACCGGCGTGCGCGAGCCGTCTGCAAGGTGCGATGCGTGTTGCTTATTGGTAAGCCCTACCTGCTCCGCGGGCACCGGAATGGTTGACCGGCTTGCCGTTCTGGTCCGAGAGCTCTTCCAGCAGCATCAGGCCCTTCAGCAACGTCTCGTCCATGGTCCTAAAGCTTAGGATTAAAAGCTCATTCTACACTGGCCCATGCGGCGGTCAGCCCCGTATTCATTGGCTTTGCATGCTCGAAGTCGGTTGCGCTTGACCATCCGACGAGCACGCGGAATCGGTATTTTCACGGACGCGCGAATCCTATTTTATAGGCCGTTAGTTCCAATTTTTGGTTTACAGCCTCGCTGCGGCGCGTCACAATGAATTCAGGTTCGAATCAACAATGAGCAAAGCGAACAGACTTGCCGGAGGAATGAATGGATCAACCGCTTCAGGGAATCAGGGTCATCGAATTCTGCAACGTCTCGTCGCCGCGGGGCCGTATTGCGGCATGCTGCTCGCGGACATGGGCGCGGACGTCATTAAGGTCGAGCATCCGCAGGGCGGCGATACGCTGCGCACGTGGCCGCCGATTTCCGACGGCTATAGCGAGAACTTCGCTTCGCTCAATCGCAACAAGCGCTCGGTGACGCTCGATCTGAAGAATCCCGAGGACATCGAGCAGGCGAAGCAGCTGATTCAAAGCGCCGATGTCGTTATCGAAAACAATCGGCCAGGCGTGATGAACCACCTCGGCCTCGGTTACGACGACATTCGTGCGCTCAAGCCGAGCATCGTCTATTGCTCGATTTCCGCGTATGGGCAAACCGGTCCGCGCTCGCAAGAAGGCGGCTTCGATCTGACCATTCAGGCAATGAGCGGCATCATAAAGCATCACCGGCGAACCGGATGGCGCGCCCGTCAAATGCGGCATGCCGCTCGCGGATTTTGCGGCGGGGCTGTGGCATTCTCGGTGACTGCGGCGCTGCGTGGTGTCGCGCAAACGGGTGTTGGCATGCATATATCGATGTGCCGATGCTCGGCGCCACGCTCGCCATCGCTGCGTTGCAGACGTGCGAATACTTCGGCACGGGACGTGATCCGCAAAAACTCGGCTCCGCGCATCCGCGCAACGCGCCTTATCAGGCGTTCAAGGCGCGCGATACGTATTTCGGCATGGCGGCAGGCAATATAACGCGCTGTGGAAGTCGGTATGCAAGGTCGTGGCGCGCCCCAATCTCGAAACGGATGCGCGTTACACTAGCACCACCTTGCGCGCGTAGCCATCAGGTCGAATTGCGCGATACGCTCGAAGCCATCTTCGCGAACGAAGCCGAACACTGGATCGCGCGCTTCCGCGAGGCAGGCGTACCGTGCGCGCCGATCAACACCTATTACTCGCAGGTGCTGAAAGACACGCAGGTCGAGCACATAGAATGGGTTCAGCCGCTCGAATTGCCCAACGGCGTGCAGACGCGCACGTTCGCGTCACCGATCAAGTTCTCGTGCAAGACGCCCGACATCCGCATGCGTCCGCCGGGACTCGGCGAACACAACGCCGAGTTGCTGAAGAGAAGTCGGAGGTCGAGGCATGAGCGCCATCGTCGTCGACAAGCAGCCGACGCACTCGGCCATCACGCTCGATCGACCGGACAAGCTGAATGCGCTCTCCGCGAGTATCGTGGAAGAGTTGATCCAGGCATTCGGCGATGCCGAAGCCGCGCGCACCCCGCTCGTCACGCTGCAGGGGCGAAGGCCGCTGCTTCAGCGCGGGCTTCGACATGAGCGAAGACGCAAAGCGAAGGCGATCTGGTGCTGCGCTTCATCCGCATCGAGACGTTGCTGAACCGCATCGCGAGCTCGTCGTGCTTCACGGTGGCGCTCGCGCACGAACACAATTTCGGTGCGGGCGTGGATCTGATCGCGGCGTGCAATCTGCGTGTGGCGGCGCCCTCGGTTCGACGTTCCGCATGCCCGGTCTGAAATTCGGGCTGGTGCTTGGATCGGCGCGATTCGCGCGCATCGTCGGCACGCGTGAGGCGCAGCACATTCTCGAAACCGCCGCCACGTTCGATGTCGAACGCGCGAGCGCGAACGGCTTCATCGAGATCGTCGCAGGTCCGGAGGAGCATGCCGATGTGATCGCCGCCGCCATCGAGCGCGTGAACGCTTTGCCTGCGGAAAGCCGCGCGCTCGATACCGAACAGGCCGACACGGATCTCGCCGCGCTCGTGCGTTCGGCATCGGCGCCGGGATTGCACGACGTATCGAAGCGTATCTCGCCTCGCAAAAAAAAGCGTAGGAGACATCGACATGAGTTCAGGATTCGCCAGCAAGGACAAGGAAGTCTCGCTCGCCGAACTGGTCGCGCTTGTGCCCAACGGCGCGTTCCTCGGTTTGGGCGGCAGCTTCCTGCATCGCGGGCCGTTCGCGTTCGTGCGAGAACTGATCCGTCAGGAAAAACGCGACATCGAGATCATCAAGCAGTCGCAGGATTACGACATCGACATACTGTGTGTGCCGCGCGGGTGTTGCCTCGCGCGCGTTGCGGCATCGTCGCGATGGAAGGCAACTTCGGGCGCGCGCCAATTATCCGGCGCGCGGTCGAAAAAGGCCAACTGAAGCTCGAGTAACACGCGTGCGCGACGCTTACCGCCCTTACCGCCGATTTGCGCGCAGCAGCGTTCGGCGTGTGCCGTTCATGCCGTGCGGCGGCGGGCATGGCAGCGAACTCGTGCGCGTCAACGACTGGAAATGCCTCGATCCCTACGACAGCCGTCAGCAAACCTACGTGATTCCGGCGATTTCCTCGGATTCCGCGGTGCTCCATGCATCGAGCGTGGATCGACAAGGGAACGTGCGCATCGCGGGCACGTATCACTGGGATCGCATCATGTCGCGCGCGGCGAAGAACGCACTCGTGGTCGCGGAAGAAGTGTCCGACGAGAATTTCGCAGATCAGCCCGAACTCACAGTGGTGCCGTATTTCATGATGTAAAACTACGCGATCTTGAAGAACGGCGCGTGGCCGGGATCGTGCTGGCCGTCGTGTATGTGATCGATTATCCTGTCGTTGAAGCGTATCTCGAGGAAGGCGCGGAATCACTTGCCCGCCATATCGACGTGGCACCGAAAGCGGAGGCACGTCAACATGGCTGAGCAATGGTCCGACTTCTCCTACATCGTCACCAATCTCACGCGTTTCATTCGCCCGAATGAGATCACCTTCAGCGGCGTGAATTCGACGCCGCCGATGCTCGCCTGTCTGCTCGCCAAACGCGCTTACGACTGGGACTTCGTGTACATTGACGTCGCGGGCGGGGTCGATCCGTCGCCCTCTTCCATTCCGATTTCGAGTTCCGATCCGCTGCTCGCGGAAAGTTCGGCGTCGATCTTCGCGAACGAGGATTTCTACGATTTGTGCACGCGCGGACGCATGGACCTGACGTTCCTCGGCGCCGCGCAACTCGATGGCGCGGGCTGCGCGAACAACTCGTGCATCGGCGAATGGTCGCAGCCGAAAGTGCGTCTGCCGGGCGGGTGGCGGCGCCGTGATGCTGCCGACCACGAAGCGCGCCTGCACGTGGCGCACGGAGCATTCGAAGCGCACGCTCGTTGAGCTCGATTTCGTGACCTCGTGGGGCGGCATGCATGGCGTGGTCACGCCGATCGCCTTGTTCGTCAAGCGCGATGGAAAGCTGGCGCTGCAATCGTGGCACCCGGAATCGAGCCTCGACGAAGTGCGCGATCGAAGTGCTTCACGTTCGACGCGACGGGCGCCGTGCCGACACCGCTGCTAACGGCACACGAGCGCGAAGCA
>JAQFVJ010000166.1 GCA_029439525.1 Caballeronia sp. BR6202001591004 | reverse complement strand
GCAAGGGTGTACAAGCCATCAAGGAACGGCGGCCACCTCACTTCAAGGCTCGACAGGAAGCAGAGAAGTCACTCAAGCTGCCGGGCTTCTAACCCAAAGATGCACTATGGCACGAGACTCCCACCGCGCTCGCGGAAGCGATTGCCCGTCTGTTGACATCGATCTGCGCAAGTCCGTCGGTGAAAATGCGCGTTTGCGCGCGTTGAGCGAGTTCGACGAGAACATCGTCGTCGCGCGCACGGTCGCTGTTTTATGAAGACATGTTGTCTTGAAGCGGCGCGTGAGGCCGGCCCGCATGAGTCGGCGCCCACCCTCACGCCCCCTCCACCACAAACCCTCTCTTCCTAAGCAGTTCGAGCACTCCTCTCGGCCCCCCAAGATGCAGCGCTCCGATCGCTACAAACACTGGCTTATCCGGTGCGCTCAACGCCACCATCCTTTGCACGAATCGCCGATTCCGCTCATACACCACGCGGTTATCCACCTGCTCCGCCAGCACCTTCGATTTCGCAAGCTTGGAAGTCTTCGCCATATCCCAGGCCTTTAAAGCATCCGCATCCCCGATCCGCCACAACCGGTGCAGCTCCTTCACATCGGCGATATTCTGCGCCGGCGTCTGCGCCAGATCCTGCGCCAGCATCTCCCGCTGCTGCGCCGACGTGAGCCGCGTGAACGTCGACATCTGCTCGTTCAACGTCTCGAGCCCAACGATCTTCTCGCGCGCACGCAAATACACATTCTGCAACTGCGCTTCCGTCCCGTACTCGCTCTGAAACCCGGCCTTCAAAGTGTCGTAGGTTTCGATCAGCATCGATGCGAGCCACGGCCGCGTGTGCCGCAATTCCTCCAGCGCCGCCGGATTGTTGCGCATGCGCGCTTCAACTTCCTTCCACATCGGGTCGGGCAGATAGTCGATCAGACATTCGCTGCGGCACATGCCGTAACGCGTCACATCGTCCTGTGAAACCAGCAGATCGTCGGGAGAGGTTTCGAGCGCGAGCGTCGGCGATGCATCGAGCGCCGCGAGTATCCGCTTGCGAAACGGCTGCTCGGGCGGATAGTCGGTCGCGAAACCGACGTGCAGGGTGCCGAGCACGTAGAGCGTCGTGGTACCCTTGGTCGCGACATAGAACGGCAAGCGCACCGGGCCGCTCGCGGTCGTGCCGTTGGTGCGGTCGGGTGCTTGCGGTGGCGGATTGGATGCCGCGCCGGGAAGCGCGGCCGGTTCGGCGTCGCCCGCTGGCTGTGGGGTGCCGCCCGTCGGCGCGCGCGATCCGACTACCGCGTAACTCGATGGCGAAACGGCCGTTCCGGCCGTAAACAGCATGAGCGACAGCACGAAGGCTGTCGCTTGGGCGAGTGTCGCGCGACGTGCGCGCGACTTGTCATAGGAATCCGGCACGACCGATATCTTAAAACATTCGTGTGGCGTGACGAGCAACGGTTGCCCCAAAGCGGGCAGACCACGATGCGCGCTAACGCCTCACTGGCCACGGCTCAGGCCTCTCGCCGTCGCCCCCCTCCTCGGCACGATGACACGACACCTGCCGTCCGTCCACTTCGCGCAGTTTCGGCTCCTCCGTGCAGCATCGTTCGATCGCGTACGGGCAGCGCTGATGGAACGTGCAGCCCGGCGGCGAATTGAGCGGCGACGGCATTTCGCCCTGCAGCTTGATCTTGATGCGCTGGTCTTCCTCGAAAATCGCAGGCGTCGCGGACATCAACGCGCGCGTGTACGGATGACGCGGCTTCGCGAAGATGGTCTTTTTGTCGCCCAGCTCGGCGACGCCGCCGAAGTACATCACCATCACGTCGTCGGCGATATGCTCGACCACCGACAGATTGTGCGAGATGAACACGTAACTCGTGCCGAACTGTTCCTGCAGATCCATGAACAGATTCAGAATCTGCGCCTGAATCGACACATCGAGCGCCGATACGGGCTCATCCGCGACGACGATCTGCGGATCGAGAATCATCGCGCGCGCGATCGCCACGCGCTGTCGCTGACCGCCCGAGAACATATGCGGATAGCGCGACACATGCTCCGGCCGAAGCCCGACGGTGCGCATCATCTGCGCGATGCGCTCGGCGCGCTGCGTCGCTGTCATCGACGTGTTGATGGCGAGCGGCTCGCCCAGCGTCTGCTCGACCGTCTTGCGCGGATTCAGCGACGCGAACGGATTCTGAAACACCATCTGCACGCGCTGGCGCAGTTCGGCGATTTTCGCCTTGCTCAAGCCCGCGACATCCTCGCCTTCGATCAGCAGACGGCCGAAGGTCGGCGCTTCGATCATCGTGAGTTGTCGCGCGAGCGTGGACTTGCCGCAGCCCGATTCGCCGACCAACGTGAGCGTGCGGCCGCGCTTCAGCTCGAACGACACGCCGTTAAGCGCCTTCACCGTGCCCTGCTCGAACATGCTCTTCTTCACGCTGTAATAGCGCGCGAGATTGTCGGCGGCGGGCACGATGTCCTGATTGATTTTCTTCAGCACTGCGTTCATCGCGCGCCTCCTTCTGCTTCATTCACACGCGCCACTTCCATGTTCAACGGCTTGATGCAGCGTGCGCGCACGGCTTCATCACGCGGATCGAGCTGGAACAGCTTCGGACGCGCCTTGCGGCAATCGTCGACGGCGTACTTGCAGCGCGGTGCGAACAGACAGCCGGTCGGTCGATCGTCGCGCCCCGGCACCATGCCCGGCAACGCGGCGAGACGCGACATGTCGCGGTTGTGTTTGGGAATCGCGGCGAGTAGCGCTTCCGTGTACGGATGATGCGGCTCGCTGAAGATCGTCGGTACGTGATTCGTCTCGATGATCTCGCCCGCGTACATCACCGCGACGCGCTGCGCCACTTCCGACACCACGGCGAGATCGTGCGAGATCAGCACCAGTGCCATGCCGCGTTCCTTTTGGAGCTTTACCAGCAATTCCATGATCTGCGCCTGAATCGTCACGTCGAGCGCGGTGGTCGGCTCATCGGTGATCAGCAGCTTCGGATTGCACGCGACGGCCATCGCGATCATCACGCGCTGATTCATGCCGCCCGACATCTGGTGCGGAAACGCGTTGATACGGTTTTTCGCATCCGGAATGCCGACCTGATCGAGCAGTTCCAGTGCGCGCTTGTACAACGCATCGCCGCGTAGACCTTCGTGCAGCTTCAGCACTTCCTTGATCTGATAGCCGACGGTATAGCTCGGGTTCAGGCTCGTCAGCGCGTCCTGAAAGACCATCGCAATGTCCTTGCCGATGATCCTGCGACGCTCGCGCGCCGACGCCTTCAGCAAGTCCTTGCCGTCGAAAGTGATCTGATCGGCGGTCACCTTGCCGGGCGCGTCGATGAGACCCATCAGCGCCATCATCGTGACGCTCTTGCCCGAGCCGGATTCGCCGACCACGCCGACCACTTCGCCCGGCGCCACGCTCAGATCGATACGATCGACGGCCTGCGTGCCGCCAAAGGTCACCTGCAAATTGCGGATTGTGAGTAGATCGTTCATGTCTTATCCCATCTGCTTGAATTTCGGGTCGAGCGCGTCGCGAAGCCCGTCGCCGAGCAGGTTGATGACGAGCACCGAAATCAGGATCGACAGGCTAGGCATGGTCACGATCCACCACGCGCTTTCGGTGTAATCGCGCGCGGATGCGAGCATCGCGCCCCACTCCGCCGCCGGCGGCTGCACGCCGAGTCCGAGAAAGCCAAGCGCGGCGGCATCGAGAATCGCGGACGAGAAGCCGAGCGTCGCCTGCACGATTAGCGGCGCGGCGCAGTTCGGCAGCACTTGCGAGAACATCAGTCGCATCGTGCCCGCGCCCGCGACACGCGATGCCGTCACGTATTCCTTCTGCAATTCGCCGAGCGCGGATGCGCGCGTGAGACGCACATAACCCGGCAGCGCGACGATCGCGATCGCGAGCATCGTGTTGAGGAGCCCCGGCCCGATGATCGCCACGACCGCGACCGCGAGCAGCAGCGAAGGCAACGCGAGCAGCACGTCCATCACGCGCATGATCGGCGTGTCGAGCCAGTTGAAGAACGCGGCCATCAGACCGAGCACGACGCCCGGAATCAGCGCGAGCACGACGGACACGAAGCCGATCCAGAACGACAGCCGCGCGCCGTACATCAGACGCGAGAGGATGTCGCGGCCCGCTTCGTCGGTGCCGAGCAGGAACATGCGGTTGCCGCCGTCGAGCCACGCGGGCGGAATCTTCACGTAGCTGCGGTATTGCTCGATCGGGCTATGCGGCGCGATCAACGGCGCGAAGATTGCGACGAAGATCAGCGCGATCACGATCAGGCCCGCGATGACGGCGCCGCGATTGCGCGAGAAGTTCGCCCAGAACTCGCGCGCCGCGACCATGCGGCCGAAAGGCAGCGGCGCGCTCGCTTGCGGGGGGAGGTTGTTTTGAATGTCAGCCATATTCATGCCTCGCGCCGAGCCGCCTCAAGCGAGGCATGCGCCCCTTCGAGAGGTAGCGAACGTTATGTGAGCGTGAGGGTAGTCCATCCATTACCTCAGCGAGTATGGCGAATGCGCGGATTCAACACGCCGTAGAGCAGATCGACGACCAGATTCACGACGATCACGAGTGTCGCGATCATCAGAATGCCGCCTTGCACGACCGGATAATCGCGACGCGAAATGGCATCGATGAGCCACTTGCCGACGCCCGGCCACGAGAACAGCGTCTCGGTCAGCACCGCGCCCGCGAGCAGCGTGCCGGCCTGCAGGCCGATTACGGTGACGACGGGAATCAGCGCATTGCGCAGCGCATGCACGACCACCACGCGCATCGGCGAAAGCCCCTTCGCGCGCGCGGTGCGGATGTAGTCCTCGCGCAGCACTTCGAGCATTGACGAGCGCGTCATGCGCGCGATCATCGCGAGCGGAATCGTGCCAAGCACGATGGTCGGCAGAATCAGATGGCTCAGCGCCGAGGTGAACGCGCCTTCGTCGGTCGAGAACAGCGAGTCGATCAGCATGAAGCCGGTGACGTGCGGAATGTTGTATTCTACCGTGATACGGCCCGACACCGGCGTCCAGCCGAGCTTTGCCGAGAAGAACATGATGAGAATCAGGCCCCACCAGAAGATCGGCATCGAATAGCAAGTGAGCGCGGTGCCCATCACGCCGTGATCGACGACGGTGCCACGCCGCAACGCCACCGCGACGCCCGCCGGCAGGCCGATGACGAGCGCGAAGATCATCGCGCAGATGGACAACTCGACGGTCGCGGGAAAGCGCGCCATGAACTCGACCATCACGCTGGTATTCGTGATGGTCGACGTGCCCAGGTCGCCCTTTAGCACGTGGCCGACGTAATGGAGATATTGAAGCGGCAGCGGCTCGTCGAGCCCCAGGCGCTTCATGGCCGCGGCGTGCATCGCTGGGTCCATGCCGCGCTCGCCCATCACCACTTCGATAGGGTCTCCCGGAATCAGGTGAATGAGTGCGAACGCGAGAATCGTAATGCCGATGAACGTCGGTATCACCATTCCTATGCGTCGCAAAACGAATCGGAACATGATCGCCCTTTTCGGTCCTTGGGGAGGACTTAAAATGTGTCCGGCGGCGAGGATCGTGTCGACCCCAGCCGCCGGACCTTTTCGATTAGTTAAGTGCAAAAAGCGTTCCGTAGGCAAACCAAACTTTATTGCATGCCGACGCCGTCGAAGCGCACGTAGCCGAGCGGTTCGATCTTCAGGCCCGTCACCTTCTTGTTGACCGGTTGATACACCGTCGAGTGCGCGATCGGCGAGAACGGCAGTTGCTGCGCGAAGATCTGCTGCGCGTCAGTGTAGAACTTCGTGCGCTGCGCGACATCGGTTGTCGAACGGCCCTTCACGACGAGATCGTCGAACGGCTTGTAGCACCACTTCGAGAAGTTGCTGCCCTTCACCGCGTCGCAGCCCAGCAGCGTGCCGAGCCAGTTATCGGGATCGCCGTTGTCGCCGGTCCAGCCGATCAGCATTGCATCGTGCTCGCTCGCGTGCGCGTGCTTCAGATACTCGCCCCACTCGTACGACACGATGTTCGCCTTCACGCCGATTTTCGCCCAGTCGGCCTGGATCATCTCGGCCATCAGACGCGCGTTCGGGTTGTAGGCGCGCTGCACGGGCATCGCCCACAGCGTGATTTCCATGCCGTTCGGGTAGCCTGCCTTTGCGAGCAGCGCCTTGGCCTTCGCGGTGTCGTACGGCTGACCCTTCAGGTTCTTGTCGTAGGACCATTCGGTCGGCGGCATCGGGGCCATCGCGGCCTGCCCCGCGCTTTGATAGACGGAATCGATGATCGCCTTCTTATTGATCGCCATGTCCAGCGCGCGGCGCACGTCCGTGTTGTCGAGGCCCTTCTTCGTCACGTTGTACGCGGCATAGCCTTCGTTGAAACTGGCCTGCGACGGCGTATCGATGTTCGATGTCAACTTGAGCGCCGAGATATCGCCCGGACGCGGATAGCTCATCACCTGGCATTCGTTGCTCTTGAGCTTCTGCACGCGCACAGCGGCGTCCGGCGTGATCGAGAAGATCAGCTTGGAGACCTGCACCGCGTTCGGCTTCCAATAATCAGGATTGCCGTCGAAACGGATGGTCGCGTCCTTCGTGTAGCTGCGGAAGATGAACAGGCCCGTGCCGACCGGACGCTGATTGATATCCGCAGCCTTGCCGTCCTTCAACAACTGGTCGGTGTATTCCTTCGAAAGAATCGACGCGTATTCCATCGCCATGTTTTGGATGAACGGCGCGTTTACTTCCTTGAGCGTGAACTTGACCGTATACGGATCGACCTTTTCGACCTTCGCGATCAGCTTGTCGAGGCCCATGTCCGTAAAGTACGGGAACGCGACGTTATAATACGCTTTGCGGAACGGATTGTCCGGATTCGTCATGCGGTCGAACGTAAATACGACGTCGTCCGCGTTGAATTCGCGCGTCGGCTTGAAGAACGACGTGGTCTGGAACTTGACGCCGTGACGCAGATGGAAGGTATACGTAAGACCGTCGGGCGACACATCCCACTTCTCGACCAGGCCCGGCTCGACTTTCGTGCCGCCGCGCTCGAATTCCACCAGACGGTTATAGACCGTGAACGTGTTCGCCGTGAAATCAGTGCCAGTGGTGTATTGCGCCGGATCGAAGCCGGCTGGGCTGCCTTCGGAGCAATAGATGAGCGTTTTATTCGGGATCGCCGCGTGCGCGGTGGTCGCCGCGACGAGCGTTGCCGTGGCGACGGCGCCCAGGAGCGCCGACATGCGGGCGCCTCGCAACAGGCCAGTTTTCTTCATGTTTCCTCCAGGTTGATGCCGGATTTCGGACCGGCGTAGCGCGATATTATTTCGCAGGCGCGGCCATCTCGCAGCGCGACTCTGCCTGATGGACACTACCAAGCAAATTCGGGCGCTACCGTAGCACGAAAAAATTTTACGTGTACGGTCGTTTTCCCCAGTAGCTATGGCGCGCGCGAGCCGTTCAATTCGCTTTGTTTATCGATTATGCGCAGACTTGATAGCGCGATGCGCGTGTTTAGCGCCGGATAATAAAAAAAGCCGCGCGGTTCGACACCGCGCGGCTTTGAACGAAGGCTTGCTCTAAGAATCCTTAACAAAATGAAGAAAAGGGCTGTTAACCCGCGATGAATGCTGTTAACCTGCTCATTGTTTCGACGACGAAAGGGACATGGCTAACCCTATATTCGACG
>JAQFVJ010000165.1 GCA_029439525.1 Caballeronia sp. BR6202001591004 | reverse complement strand
TGATGCCGGGCCGCACCCAGTCGAAATGCGCGTCCGGATGCCACAGCACCGCCGCCGAATTCGACAGGCTGCGCGCCCCCGCGATGCCTTCCGCGCCGCGCTCGAATGCCTCGAGCTGATGCGCGATGCCGCGCGGGCCGTCGGTATCGGGAAAATGGGTCATGAGCGTAATCTGGCCGATGCCCTGCACCGCGCGCTCCCACGCCGTGCGGAAACGCTCCGGCGTGTAGCCGAGTCGGTTAATGCCCGTGTTCATCTTCAATTATTGGATGTTGACGGGCTTGGAGAGCCGCGCCATTTCCAGCATGCGCAATTGTTCGTCGCAATGGATCCACCATAGTGAGGCTGTAACGGGGTCGATCACGTCGATATCGGTGGGCCGCGGAAAAAGCCTTCCAGCAGAAGAATTGGCCCAGCCCAATTCACGCAACTTCGCGGCTTCTTCGAGGTCCAGAAGGCCGAAGCCATCGGTAGCGCGCAGTCCTGGGAACGCTCGCACGAGTCCGTGGCCATAAGCATTAGCCTTGACGACAGCCCAGGTCCGGGATTTCGGCGAGTACTTGTGCGCGACGGCGAGGTTGTTGGCGAGAGCGGAAGTGTGAATCGTTGCTGAGAGGGGCGCGGCATGAACGTTTCGATGGAAATGCAGTGGAAGACGAGCGCGGAGGGCCGTGTGCGGCTCCCCGGGCGACGCCTTGCGAATCAGTATTTTATGAGGAATCCCGCGCACGATCGTGTGATTTATCGCGCGATCGAGATTACTTCTAGTCAGAATGTGCCTATTTTCGTGTTATAAAGCCGTGCACACAACCCCACAACCCATTTCGAACGGCATAAGCCCGGATGCAAGGCAAGCAGCACGACGAGCGTCCGGGGCAAATCACCCGCAGTGAGGAAAAAAGCTTCGGATCAGATGAAAAAAGGTTTTTACACCATCATGGCCGCGCAGTTTTTCTCGTCGCTGGCCGATAACGCTCTACTGATCGCTGCCATTGCACTGCTGAAAGACCTGCACGCGCCGAACTGGATGACGCCGCTGCTCAAGCTGTTCTTCGTCCTGTCCTATGTAATCCTCGCCGCCTTCGTCGGCGCCTTCGCGGATTCCCGCCCCAAGGGTCACGTCATGTTCGTGACCAACTCCATCAAGGTAGTCGGCTGTCTCACAATGCTGTTCGGCGCGCATCCGCTGTTGGCTTACGGCATCGTCGGCTTCGGCGCGGCGGCGTATTCGCCCGCGAAGTACGGCATTCTCACCGAACTGCTTCCTCCCGACCGGCTCGTTGCGGCGAATGGCTGGATCGAGGGCACCACGGTCGGCTCGATCATTCTCGGCACGGTAATGGGTGGCGCGCTCATCAGTCCGCATATCGCGAGTCATTTGCTGTCACTGCACATTTCGCGCATCAATACGCCGTCCGAAGCCGCGATGCTCGTCATCATGCTGATGTACGTGGTCGCCGCGATGTTCAATCTGCGCATCCCGGACACCGGCGCGCATTATCCCCGTCAGGAAACGCGGCCGATCAAGCTCATCACCGATTTCGCCGACTGCTTTCTCGTGCTCTGGCGCGACAAGCTCGGCCAGATTTCGCTCGCGGTGACGACGCTGTTCTGGGGCGCTGGCGCGACGCTGCAATTCATCGTGCTAAAGTGGGCCGAAGTGTCGCTCGGCATGACTCTCTCTCAAGCCGCAATATTGCAGGCCGTGATCGCGGTCGGTGTGGCGGCGGGCGCGGTGCTCGCGGCGGCGCGCGTGCCGCTCAAGCGCTCGCTGACGGTGCTGCCGGTCGGTATCGTGATGGGCATCGCTGTCATGCTGATGGCGTTCTATAGGCGCCATCTGTTCCCCGCGCATTGGAGCGTCTATTTCGGCAAGCTGCATTTCCCCGGCTATCTGCTGATTGCTTACCTCTTTCTGATGCTCGTCGGCGGCCTGTCGGGCTTCTTCGTCGTGCCGATGAATGCGCTCCTGCAGCATCGCGGTCACGTGCTCTTGTCGGCCGGCCATTCAATCGCAGTTCAGAACTTCAACGAGAACCTCTCGATGCTCGTGATGCTGTGCCTCTACGCGGTGCTCGTGTGGGCCGACATGCCGATCCAGTTCGTCATCATGATGTTCGGCTCCTTCGTGTGCCTAATGATGTATTTCGTGATGCGCCGGCATCAGGCGAATCAGCGTGCGTTCGATTCGGTCGCGCTGATCGGCGAGGCGCGGCACTGAACGCAAAGCTCGCACCTTACTCTTCGCCTGACGGCACATTTTCGATGCCGATCGGCTAAGCTTTCCCGATCATGCTCTCAGCCGATCTCTATTCCCATGTGGACGCGGGTGCGCCAGGGCGCGCCGCTCGTCCATTGCCTGACGAATCTCGTCGTCACCATCACCGCGAACGTGGTGCTCGCGATCGGCGCCGCGCCCGCGATGGTCGTCGCGCGCGAGGAAGTCGCGGAATTCGCGCCAATCGCCAATGCGGTGTCCTTCAATCTCGGCACGCTCGACGTGCCGCAAACGCGCGCGATCCGTACCGCCGTCGATGCCGCCAACGACGCAGGCAAGCCGTGGATCGTCGATCCTGTCGCAGTAGGGCCCCGCTGTCGTTTCGCACAGAATTGGCGCTCGATCTGCTCGATGCCCACCAAGGCCGACGCATCCACGCCGTGCGGTATCGACGGCATCGCGACGATCGAGGCGCGCGCGTTTCCCGGTCGTGGCGATCGGCAGCATTCAGGCCGACAACGCCGCCGATGTGATGCGCGCACAACCTGACGGCATCGCGATCGTCTCCGCGATCTGCAAGGCGTCGAATCTGCGCGACGCGGCGGCGACGCTCGCCGCGACCATCGCGCAATCCCGTTCCTGACTTTTCACATGGCTACGTCGAATCCAACCATTCCCAACGCGCTCACCATCGCCGGCTCCGACTCGGGCGGCGGCGCGGGCATTCAGGCCGATTTGAAGGCGTTCTCCGCGCTCGGCGCGTACGGCGCGAGCGTCATTACCGCGCTCACCGCGCAGAACACGCGCGGCGTGACTGCCGTGCACGCGCCGGAACCGTCGTTCGTCACGGCGCAGCTCGACGCCGTGTTCGACGATATCCGCATCGATGCGGTGAAGATCGGCATGCTGGCGAACGCGGGCATCGTGCGCGCCGTCGCCGATGCGCTGCGGCGGCACCAGCCGAGGCACGTCGTACTCGACACGGTGATGCTCTCGAAGAGCAACCACGCGCTGCTCGCGCCGGAAGCGGTCGCGGCGCTACGCGACGAACTGCTGCCGTTCGCGACGCTCGTCACGCCGAATCTGCCCGAAGCGGCTGCCTTGCTCGGCACGCAAACCGCCGACGACGAAGACGAGATGGTGCGTCAGGGCAAAGCCTTGCGCGAACTCGGCGCGAAGGCCGTATTGATGAAAGGCGGCCATCTCGCATCGCAGGACAGCCCGGACTGGCTGATCGAAGCGAACGGCGCGCTGCGGCTCGGCGGCCCACGCGTGCCGCTGAAGAACACGCACGGCACGGGCTGCACGCTGTCGTCCGCGATCGCCGCGCTGATTCCGCAAACCGACGATCTCGCCAGCGCCACCGCCAAAGCCAAGCGCTATCTGACCGGCGCGATCGAAGCGAGCGCGCGGCTCGACGTCAGCAGCGGCGTCGGCCCGGTGCATCACTTCTTCAGATGGTGGTGACGACGGCGAAGGCTTGCGTGCGCTCCGGCCAGTCGTCGGGCACGATGAAGCCGCGCGTTTCTTCGAACCACGCGCCTTCGTCGTTGCGCGCGTAGGCCGCGATCATTGTCGGCACGGCGGTTTCGTTCAGGCGCGCGCGAATGGCGTTCGATTCGGCGATCAGCACATCGGCCATCGGCCTGAAGACGCCGCGCCGCGAGCCACGCCATGCGCGGCTGCACGACCCATGCGCGATCGACGCGCGCTGCGTTGCTCGCATTCCCGTGCGACGCCCGCCATTCCGACGCCGTCATCCACCAGCCGCGCAAATGCGCTTCGCCGATTTCCGGCGCGGGATCGACGGGTTCATTGTCATGATAGAATAACCCACCCTTGATGAAAACAACTGCAGCTGCCACAGCCCGTCAAATTCGAGCGCCGCGAAGTCAGCGCAAGCTGGTGCGTGACGAGCCGCGCGTGCTTCAGATCGAAGCGATCCTGAAGATTCGGCCCGACGTAATCCGACAGACGCGCGGCACGCGGCGAGCCATCGCCGATACGATATGCAGATAGAACTTCACCGCCAGTTCCCAGTGCAGCCGTGTGCGCTGCGCATTTTCCAGCAGAAAATCGCATTCGCCGATGGTGCGCCGCCCATGCCGCAACGGCACGTTCGCGGCGATCAGGCGCATAGTCGGCCCGTGTGCGAGAAAGAAGCCGAGCAGGCTTTCGGCGTAGATGCCGAGCCGCGTGAATTTCGGATTGAGTGCGTGTGGAGCGCGTCGGGCGCGGCATCGAGCGAATCGAGCCACGCGAGCACGGCGTCGCGTTCTACAGAAGTCGTAAAAGGATGCGCGAGCGGCGTGCCTGCCTGACTCGCGCGCAACAGATCAGGCGGCGAACAGCAGCCAAGCCAGATCTCGCACGGTCACGTCCTCGAAACGATCGACCAGCCGCACGAGTTCGGTCATCAGCGTGTGCCCTTTCTCGCGGCCGGATCGCGCGATGCGCGGGAGTCTCCGGACGGCTCGACGCCGAGCTTTTCGAGCGCCGCGCGATAAGCACCGCGCGCGAGGCACAGGTCGGTCCACGCCTTGGACTTGTCGGCGAGACTGCGCAACAGATACGCCGGGTGATAGGTGACGACGACCGGCACGCCCTGATATTCGTGCACGCGCCCACGCATCGACGCGATGCTCGATTCCGTCTTGAGCAGGCTCTGCGCGGCGAAGCGCCCGAGCGCGACGATCACTTTCGGCTTCACCAGTTCGGCCTGCCGCTTGAGATACGGCTCGCAGCGCGCGACTTCATCGAGTTCGGGATTGCGGTTGCCGGGCGGCCGGCACTTGATGACGTTGGCGATATAGACGTTCGACTCGCGCGACAAGCTCAGCCCGCGCAGCATGTTGTCGAGCAGCTTGCCCGCCTGACCGACGAACGGTTCGCCCTGTTTGTCCTCGTTTTCGCCAGGCGCTTCGCCGATCAGCATCCAGTCGGCTTCGCGGTCGCCGACGCCGAATACGGTGTTGGTGCGGCGCTCGCACAGGCGGCAGGCGTCGCATCCGGCGACGCGCGCGGCGAGCGCGTCCCAGTCGAGCGTGTGGACGTCGTCCAGCTCGGCTTGCGCGACGACGGGCGGCGCGTGCGCGGGTTCGTCGTCGGTCCACGGAAGATCGTCGTAGGCGTCGAGCAGCGGGGCGTCGTGGTCGGATGCGCTGTTGTTGGCTTCGGCGGTCGCCGATGCGTCGGACTGCGCAGCAGGCGACTCGATGGGTTCGGCCACGTCAGCGACGTCCACAATCGCGGCAACGGTTTCGACCGTTACAACCTTCGCCTCCTCGACACGCACGCCGCGACGCACCCAGACCAGCCCAAACCCCAACTCCTCCACCAGCGATTCATCCAGCGCCATGCGCACTCTCCTTCATAAACGACAGACACATAACGATTGCGTCCTCGCGCGAGCGATGCCGCGCGGGATAATAATTTTTGCGGCGTCCGATGGTCGAGAAGCCGAAGCGCTCGTAAAGCTGGATCGCGCGCGGATTGGACGGCCGCACTTCGAGCAGAATGCCTTTGAGCTTTTCCGATCGCGCGATGCGCACCGCCTCGCGCAGCAAGGTCAGCCCCGCGCCCGCGCGCTGCGCGAAAGGCGCGACGCACAGATTGAGCAAGATGCATTTCGTCGACGACGGGCATCAGCACGCAATAGCAGAGGAGCGTGCCCGTCACGTGACGCAGGCAGACGCCGTAATAGCCGTTGCGCAGCGAATCCTGAAAATTGCCCCGGCTCCACGGAAACTCGTAGGCAAGCTTCTCGACGGCGGCAACTTCGTCGAGATCGGCTTCGGTCATCGACGTCAGATACCAATCCGCGAGCAGCACGCCGCTCACCGAAGCATCTCCTCACTAGTCGACTGCGTGATTGATTTGGCACTGGTCGGATCCGAGGCGAAGGATCGTCATACTTCCACTTGATCGGCTTCGGATTTTTGTTGTGCTC
>JAQFVJ010000164.1 GCA_029439525.1 Caballeronia sp. BR6202001591004 | reverse complement strand
TCGCCGCCAGACCGAAGTCCGCGCTGCCGTTCGACTTGCATGTGTAAGGCATGCCGCCAGCGTTCAATCTGAGCCAGGATCAAACTCTTCAGTTCAATACCTGTTACTATTTTCGGGTTCCGCGGTTCCCCACAGACACCCGGTCGCTCACTCAACGTACTGACGTTCGATCAATCCATCCTTCGACGGATAAACCTTCCTCAAATACTTCGTGCGAGACCCTCTTGATAGATACCTTTGCTTTTTGCCGATTCCGAAGAACCAGCCGCACTCGCATCAAGCGCCCACACTTATCGACTGTTAGTTTTTTTAAAGAGCACATCGCGCAACGAACCAACCCCACTACCGTCCGTCTTGCGTCGCCGCCATCAGCAACAAAGGTATAAAATTATGAACAACTTTCTAAAGAGCGTCAACAGGTTTTCCAAACTTTCTTGTCGACCTCAACAAACTTCCAAGATGCGCGAACTTCGAAAGCAAACGGGTCGGGCGAACATCACACGACCCGTCGACGCTGTCTTGGTGCCGGCTGCAGGACTCGAACCCGCCACCTGATGATTACAAATCAACTGCTCTACCAGATGAGCTAAGCCGGCGAAACACAATTCTACTTTATTTGATGACTTTCAGGTGCGAACGTCCTGCCGATTTCGATGCATCTTCGTCGGAACCGGAAGACACATCGCCTTGCGACGAAGCACTCGCGGATTCAGGACGCTCCTGCATGGATTCATCGATACGCAGCGTCTGCCGCTCGACGGGACGCAAGATGCCAGCCGGATCCGTCTCGGCATGCGAAGACGGCTCGACCGGGAAGGCCATGCCCTGCCCGTTTTCACGTGCATATATGGCAAGCACGTTCGCTACCTGAACTTCGATCTTGTGCGACTTGCCGGAAAACCTCGCGCTGAACTCGATCCATTCGTTGCCAATCTGCAGTTGGCTGGTGGCCTCGAAACTGATATTCAACACGATCTCGTCGTTGCGCACGAACTGACGCGGCACGCGCGTGGCGGCGTCGACCCTTACGGCGATGTGTGGCATGAAACCGTTATCCGTGCACCACTCGTAGAGCGCGCGCAGCAGATAAGGCTTGGTGGAAATCTCTTGCATCAACTTTCCTCAACCGGGCCGTGACGGCACGCACGCCGCGTCCGAACTTTCGCAAAACTATCGACGCATCACCTTTTCGGAAGGCGTCAGCGCTTCGATGTAGGCCGGACGGCTGAAAATGCGCTCGGCGTACTTCATCAACGGTGCAGCATTCCTCGACAACTCGATGCCGTAGTGATCCAGACGCCACAGCAACGGGGCGATCGCGACGTCGAGCATCGAAAACTCTTCGCCCAACATGTACTTGTTCTTCAGGAAAATCGGCGCGAGTTGCGTGAGGCGGTCGCGAATCGCGCTGCGCGCCTTCTCATGGTTCTTCTCGGCGGCCTTGCCCTTCTCGTTTTCGAGCGTGCCGACGTGTACGAACAGTTCTTTTTCGAAGTTCAGCAGGAACAGACGCGCCCGCGCGCGCTGCACCGGATCGGCCGGCATGAACTGCGGGTGCGGAAAGCGCTCATCGATGTACTCGTTGATAATGTTCGACTCGTACAGGATCATGTCGCGCTCGACGAGAATCGGCACCTGGCCATACGGATTCATCACCGCGATGTCTTCCGGCTTGTTGAACAGGTCAACGTCGCGAATCTCGAAATCCATGCCTTTTTCGAACAACACCAGTCGGCAGCGCTGGGAGAACGGGCAGGTAGTGCCGGAATACAAAACCATCATATCTTTAAAGTTCCTTCAGTAAACTCGAAGGGCCGGCTGCGGCGTCTCGCGGTGGAAACGCCGTCGCGCCGACCCACGCCGTCGAAGGCACGCTATTTAATCTCTTTCCAGTATGCCGCGTTCAAACGCCATGCGAGGAAGCTCAACAGGACCAGGAACACCAGAACCCAGACGCCGATCGGCTTTCGCTGCTGCTGCGCGGGTTCCGACATCCACGAAAGGTACGAGACCAAATCCCCATAATAAAATCATAATCCACGTTAGACATCACACCAGGCGTGACCTGAGTGTAACCCACGAATCTTCTTGCCTTTTCCCCTGTCTTTTCATCCGCTTCCATTTCGAATTTGGCATCCCGGATACCCTGCAACGTCCACAGCACGTGCGGCATGCCGACATTCTCGAATACCCGGTTGTTCCAGCCGGTCGGACGCGTCGGATCACGGTAGAAACTTCGCAAATACGTATAAAGCCAGTCCTTCCCGCGGGCACGCGCTTCGACCGACAGATCGGGCGACGACGCGCCGAACCACGCTTTTGCGTCTTCCGGGCGCATCGCGATCGACATCGTGTTGCCGACTTTGTCGGTCGTAAAAAGCAAATTCTCCTGAATCTCTGCTCACTGATGCCGATGTCCGTCAGCCGGTTGTAACACATCAAATTCGCGCTTTGGCAGTTCAGATAATAGAATAGTTTACAAAGATGGGCGCCGTGCTGCAAAGACGCGAGATTGTCCGAACTGTCAGGGGCGCGATCCAGCACCGCTTCTTCCTGCGCCTGCGCCACCCCGAACGCAAGCAGCACCGCACCGATCATCGCTATTGTGTAGAGAGCCATTTTTTCATCATAATTATCTCCGGGCTCGAGCTCAGTGAGGTTTGAAGTGAACTCCTCAGGCGGCGTGTTGAATTTGCCGCGCGGCGTCCAGAAAGGCATGCCGAGGAAAAACGCGAAGTAGATCAGCGCGCATATCTGCGCGATCAGCGTCGCGCTCGGCGATGGCGGTCTCGTGCCAAGAAAGCCGAGCGTCAGGAACGCGAACACGAAAATGGCGTAGAACACCTTGTGGAACAGCGGCCGGTAGCAGATCGACTTCACAGGACTACGATCCAGCCAAGGCAAGAAGAACAGCGACACGACCGCCGTACCCATCACGACCACGCCCCAGAACTTCGATTCCGTCAGTGCCATGAAGATCAGCACCAGCACCGCGAGCACCGGCAGGCCGAGCTTCCACTTGCCGCGCGCGAGCAGGCCGAGCAACGCGATGACGATCACCAGCACGATCTTGAACGGATCGGTAGTTGCGCGGAGCATCGCGTAGAACGCGGTGAAGTACCAGACCGGGGCGATTTCCGACGGCGTCTGCAGCGGATTGGCCGGCACGAAATTGTTCGCTTCGAGGAAGTAGCCGCCCATTTCCGGCGCGAAGAAGATGATCGCCGCGAAGATCAGCAGGAACACGGACAGGCCCATGAAGTCGTGCACCGAGTAGTACGGATGGAATGGCGTCGAGCGGAATGCCGTTCGCGTCTTTCTTCGCCTTGATCTCGATGCCGTCCGGATTATTCGAGCCGACTTCATGCAGCGCGACCACGAGACCAACCAGCACGAGCGGAATCGCGATCACGTGGAACGCGAAGAAGCGGTTCAGCGTGACATCCGACACGACGTAATCGCCGCGAATCCACAACGACAGGTCCGGACCGATGAAGGGAATCGCCGAAAACAGATTCACGATCACCTGCACACCCCAAAAGGACATTTGCCCCCACGGCAGCAGATAGCCGAAGAACGCTTCCGCCATCAGGCACAGGAAAATCGCGCAGCCAAAGATCCACACGAGTTCGCGTGGTTTGCGATACGAGCCGTACATCAGCCCGCGGAACATGTGCAGATACACGACGTCGAAGAACATCGACGCGCCCGTGGAATGCATGTAGCGGATCAGCCAGCCCCACGGCACCTCGCGCATGATGTACTCGACTGAGGCGAACGCGAACGTCGCATCGGGCTTGTAGTTCATGGTGAGGAAGATGCCGGTGACGATCTGATTGACCAGCACGAGCAACACCAGCGAGCCGAAGAAGTACCAGAAGTTGAAGTTCTTCGGCGCGTAGTACTCGGATACGAGTTGCTTCCAGGTCGAGGTTAGCGGAAACCGGCGATCGATCCAATCGGTCAGGCCCGTTGTCTCTACTTCCTTGTCTGCGCTAGCCATTTAAGCCCCTCCCTTTTCGTCCTGCCGATCACGAGTTGCGTCGCAGAAGTAAACATGAACGGCGGTATGTCCAGATTCTGCGGCGCGGGCTTGTTCTTGAAGACGCGGCCCGCCAGGTCATAGGTCGAGCCGTGGCACGGGCACAAAAAGCCGCCCCGCCAGTTATCGGGGAGATTGGGTTGTGGGCTTTCCTGAAAGCGCGGCGTCGGCGTGCAGCCCAGATGCGTGCACACTGCCACCGCGACGAGGATGTTCTTGTGGTCGGCGCGCGACCGGTACTCGTTTTTGCAGTACTCCGGCAACGGCATCGAAAACTCCACATCTCGGACTTTGGGTCCGCGACTTCGTTGTCGGCCTTCTTGACGTCGGCCAGCATCTCGTCGGTGCGGTTGAGGATCCACACCGGCTTGCCGCGCCAAGCGACGGTCATCATCTCGCCCGGCTTGAGTGCGCTGATATCGACCTCGACGGGCGCGCCCGCCGCCTTGGCCTTTTCCGATAGAGCGAATGAACTCACGAAAGGAACTACGGTTGCCACACCTCCAAAGCCACCTGCCACGGTCATCGCAATCAGCCAGGTACGGCGGCGGCCGTCGACGCGTTTTTCTTCCTTGTCTAGCATCACACGCCCCATTTTCGAATTAGATTTATACTGTCACATTAGTGTTCCGCCCCGTTAGGGTGCGCGAATGGAGTTGCCATTTACAAGGACCTACAAGCTACAAGGCCCTACAAGCAAAAATCACTCGAAGTGATTGATGCTTAAGGGTTTTCCCGACATTTTCGCGCTTTATCGTGAAGCATTATTTTAAGCCAACTGCAAGCGCCGAATAATCCCAATTTCCGGCGCGACACGCATTTAAATCGACATTCAAACAGGATTATCGATATCGATAAACACAGTCTCAATATCGAATTCCTCGGCCAGGTGCGACCCCAGCGCCTGCACGCCATAGCGCTCCGTCGCATGATGCCCCGCCGCGATATACGCCACGCCCGACTCCGACGCGATATAGCATGGTCTGCTCCGACACTTCGCCGCTCACGTAGACATCCGCGCCGGCGGCGATCGCGTCCTCGAAGTAGCCCTGCGCGCCGCCGGTGCACCACGCCACTCGCCGCAACTCCATATCCGGATCACCGAACACGAGCGGCTTGCGGCCCAGCGTGTTCTCCACGACAGCCGTGAAGTGCTCGAGCGAGAGCGGCATCGAAAGCGTCGAGATCCAGCCGAGATCCTGATCGGCGAAACGGCTGTCCGCGATCAACCCGAAGCGCGCCCCCAGTTGCGCGTTGTTGCCGAACTCGGGATGCGAGTCGAGCGGGAGATGATACGCAAACAAATTGATGTCGTTGGCGATCAGCGTTCGCAGGCGCTGATATTTGCGCACGGTGATCTGCGGCGGCTCGTTGCGCCAGAAGTAGCCGTGATGCACGAGTACCGTGTCCGCGCTCCACTCCAGCGCGGCTTCCAAAAAGACGAGCGAGGCCGTCACGCCCGTGGCAATCTTCTGGACCCGGCGCGTGCCTTCGACCTGAAGGCCGTTCGGGCAATAGTCCTTGAAGCAACCGATTTCCAGCAGATTGTTCAGATACAATTCGAGTTCGATCCGATCCATGAAATCCTCTATCCCTTCAAATGCTTACACGCTTCTGGCTCTTGTTTGCCCAAGCGGTCACCGTGCTTTTGGCCTTGATGTTCATCGTCGCGACCTTGAAACCGCACTGGCTTCAACGTCAGGGCCAATTCGGCAAGCAGCTTGCCGAGCCGATCGTCGCGTTGCAGGAAGTGGCGCCGAGCATCGGCTCGCGTCCGCTCCAGTCTTCCTATGCCGAAGGCGCGCAAAAGGCGATGCCCGCCGTCGTGAACGTGTTTTCCAGCAAGGACGGCAACCTGCCGCCCGACCCGCGCGCAAAAGATCCGCTGTTCCGCTACTTCTTCGGCGACAAGAACCAACGCAAGAGTGACGAGCCGCCCGCGTCGAATCTCGGCTCTGGTGTCATCGTCAGCTCGGAAGGTTACATTCTAACGAACCAGCATGTCGTCAACGGCGCGGATCAAATCGAAGTCGCGCTCGCGGACAAGCGCACCTCGAGTGCGAAAGTCATCGGCGTCGATCCGGAAACCGACCTCGCCGTGCTGAAGATCAACATGACCAACCTGCCGACCATCACGCTCGGCCGGATGGATCAGACGCGCATCGGCGACGTCGTGCTCGCGATCGGCAATCCGTTCGGCGTAGGCCAGACGGTCACCATGGGCATCGTCAGCGCGCTCGGGCGCAATCACCTCGGCATCAACACGTTCGAGAACTTCATCCAGACCGACGCGGCCATCAACCCCGGCAACTCTGGCGGTGCGCTCGTCGACGTGAACGGCAACCTGCTCGGCATCAACACGGCCATTTACTCGCGCAGCGGCGGCTCGCTAGGCATCGGCTTCGCCATTCCGGTGTCGACGGCGCGCAGCGTGCTGGAGAGCATCATCACGACGGGCACAGTCACGCGCGGCTGGATCGGCGTGGAGCCGCAGGACGTGACGCCGGAAATCGTCGAATCGTTCGGGCTGGATCAGAAGTCCGGCGCGATCGTCGCGGGCGTACTTCAAGGCGGCCCGGCCGACAAGGCGGGCATCAAGTCGGGCGACATTCTCGTCAGCATCAACGACGACACGATCACCGACACCACCCGCCTGCTCAACGTCGTCGCACAGATCAAGCCGGGCACCGCAGTGAAGGTTCACGTGATGCGCAAGAACAAGGAACTCGACGTGAACGTGGTCATCGGCAAGCGTCCCGCGCAACCGCGCGCGCCGCAAATGCCGGATGAAGACCAAGGCAATCAGGGCGACCAGAACGACGAATAAATCGCGTCGTTCATTCATATAAAAAAAGCGCATGCAAAAACAAAAAGCAGCGTCTTAATCGAAGCTGCTTTTTGTTTTTGCATGCGATTAACCTGGATTAACGGCGAATAAGGAATTCCACTCAGCAGACACTATGCCGCAGCTATTCCGCCGTGGCTTCTTCGCTTTTGAGCGCGTTCTTTGGCACGACCAGACGCGCCGCGATGATCCCCGCCTCGTAGAGAACGATGAGCGGAATCGCGAGAATCAGTTGCGAGAAAACGTCCGGCGGCGTCACGACCGCCGAGATGATGAACGCGCCGACGATCACGTAAGGGCGAACCTGCTTGAGCTTCGCGATGCTCACCACGCCCATGCGGGCCAGCAGCACGACGACGATCGGCACCTCGAAGGTCACGCCAAACGCGAGGAACATCGTCAGCACGAAACTCAGGTAATTGTCGATGTCCGTGGTCATTTCCACGCCGAGCGGCGTGTTGTAGTGCGCCATTACACAGAAAATGGTCGGAAACACGACGAAGTACGCGAACGCCATGCCGCACAGGAACAGCGCATAGCTGCTGAACACCAGCGGTACGATCAGCTTCTTCTCATGCTGATATAAACCCGGCGCGACGAATGCCCAGATCTGATACAGCACGATCGGCAGCGCGATGACGAACGCGACCAACATCGTCACTTTCATCGGCACGAAGAACGAACCGGTGACGTCGGTGACGATCATCTTGCCGTCGCGTGGCAGGTTCTGCATCAGCGGCCGCACGAGCAGCTTGAAGATATCCGGCGCCCAGTACACGAGCCCGATGAACACCACGATAACCGACGCGCCCGCGCGAATAATGCGGTCGCGAAGCTCGACGAGATGCGAAATGAACGTCTCTTCGACGGGCTCTTGTTTAGTCTGTTGCAAGTCGCTCACGCCGGCCCTCGAATTGAGTCATGGAAGGGAACGCGGCCGGCTCAGAAGAACTTCGTCGGCCGGCGCAGCGTGGCGAGCGTATGACGCGCGACACGCGCCGCGCCCGACTGGACGCGCGTGCGGCGCGCCGCCGTGCGCTTGTACCAGTTGGGGACTGCGGTCTGCTTGACGCGCCAATTCTTGCGCTTGGATGCGCAGCCGGAAGTGTTGATCCACGGCTTGTCGGTGCTCGCCGAATCCGACGACTTATCCGCCCCGCTGCCGGCGATG
>JAQFVJ010000163.1 GCA_029439525.1 Caballeronia sp. BR6202001591004 | reverse complement strand
ATCGAAGACGCGCTCGTCGATCATCCGGACAACGGCGAACTGGTGTCGGCGGTCGTGACTGCGGCCAGCCCGAAGCAGGTGACCGCGCAATTCGTCGGCGGTGATACGGCCACGGTGTCGGGCGAAGGGCTGCGCTTCGTCGCGGCGGCGCTGCGCTCCAATGCGTCGAAGGCGCTCGCGATCAAGCCGGGTTCGATCATCCGCCTGACGAAGGACGGCAAGGACAACTGGCAGATCACGCAGTTGCCGCAGGTTGAAGGCGGGCTCGTGTCGATGGTGCCGCAGGACGGCGCGATCCGCGCGCTGGTCGGCGGTTTCGACTTCAATAAGAACAAGTTCAACCACGTTACGCAGGCGTGGCGTCAGCCGGGTTCGAGCTTCAAGCCGTTCATCTATTCGGCGGCGCTCGACAAGGGTCTCGGACCGGCGACCATCATCAACGATGCGCCGTTGTACTTCCCGCCGGCGACCCCCAGTGGCGATGCGTGGGAGCCGAAGGATGACGATCAGCCCGACGGCCCGATGTCCATGCGCACCGGTTTGCAGAAGTCGAAGAACCTCGTGTCGATCCGCATCCTGTCGTTCATCGGCACGCAGTACGCGCAGGATTTCGTGACGAAGAACCTCGGCTTCGACAAGGACAAGACGCCGCCGTATCTGCCGCTCGCGCTCGGCGCGGGTCTGGTGACGCCGTTGCAACTGAGCGGCGCGTATTCGGTGTTCGCGAACGGCGGCTATCGCATCAATCCGTATCTGATCGGCGAAGTCGACGATGCGCGCGGCACCGTCATTTTGCGCGCCGATCCGCTCACCGCCACGAAGAACGCCCCGCAGACGCTCGAGCCGCGCAATGCGTACATCATGAACAGCCTGCTGCACACGGTGGCGACGCAGGGCACGGGTTCGGGCACCAACGTGCTCAAGCGTAACGACCTGCAGGGCAAGACCGGTACGACCAACGACGCCAAGGACGGCTGGTTCGCGGGCTATCAGACACAACTGGTCGCGGTGGCGTGGATGGGCTACGACCAGCCGAAGACGCTCGGCAGTCGCGAATTCGGCGCGCAGCTCGCGTTGCCGATCTGGACGGAATACATGGGACGCGCGCTGCGCGGCATTCCGCAGCAGGAGATGGACAAGCCCGACGGCATCACCACCGTGGACGGCGAACTGTTCTACGCGGACCGCACGCCGAGTGCGGGCTTCGTGGCGAGCATCGGACTGGACAACGCCAATCCGATGGTGGGCGACGCCACGACGATGGGTGGTGTCGGTCCGGCCGGCATGCAAGTGCCGGCGCCGCAAGGCACGACCGACGAGCGCAAGCAGATCATGGACTTGTTCAGCAAGCACTGATACTGATTCAGCCGATCGACGTGGCAAAAAAAAGCGCGCGGGGTCCATGAAACCCCGCGCGCTTTTTTTGCATCGGATGTTGCGATTAGTTGCCTACGGTCGCCGCCGATTTCACTGCGCAATTCACATCGACCGTCGACTTGTCGGCGAAGGTCAGCTTGAGCGGAATGGTCGAGCCGACTTGCAGCGGCTTGGCCGGCTGCTCGAGCATCAGGTGATAGCTCTTCGGCTTGAACGCCAGCGTGCTGTGCGCGGGCACATCGACCGAATCGACCGGCGACATCGTAGCCGTGCCGCCCTTGGTCTCGGACTTGTGCATCATCGTCATGCCGAACGCGGGCATGTCGGCGGCGGTGAGCATCACGGGCTGATCGCCGTTGTTGGCAATCATGAAGTAGCCGGAGGAGGGCAGATTTGGCGGCATCGCGCGGACCCAGCAGTCGCGCGCTTCGAGCGTAGCCGCGTGCGTAACGGGCGGCAAGAGGGCGCCGATGACGACGCCCAGCAAGACAGCGATTTTTTTCATTGGGGACTCACTTGACCGTGAAGTTGTAGTGATCTTGGGTGCAATGGCCGTCGGCGGCGAAGGCCTTCCATTGCACCGTGTAGACGCCCGGTTGCAGCGGGGGCAGCGAGACTCGCATGTGCTTCTTGTCATCGGAATCGATGGTCGATTTCTGCGCGTTGACC
The DNA here is from genome assembly GCA_029439525.1 of Caballeronia sp. BR6202001591004. GTDB lineage: Bacteria > Pseudomonadota > Gammaproteobacteria > Burkholderiales > Burkholderiaceae > Caballeronia. The sequence continues at coordinate 5,655 of JAQFVJ010000163.1, read as the reverse complement.
TGCGTGCCTTTTTCGGTGATGACGTACATCGAGCTGAAGGTGGGTTCGAGTTCTTCGGTGAACTCGATCTCGGCTTCGCTCGGCGCGCTAACCTTCGCGCCCGGACCGGGCTGGTGGATCTTCGGAATCGCATGCGCCGATGCGAGTTGCGTGAAGCCGATGAGCGCGGCGGCGAGCGCAGCGCGTGAGAGTTGAGTGTGGGTCTTCATGATGATCGTGGATCGTGTCGAGTCGCGCATGTGAGCATTCGATCGCCGCATGCGAAACAGAATTTGTCATGCGTGCGATCTCGAAGCGGGATCAGGCGAAAGCGGGCGGGGCGCGCGACTGCGTGTACGTGCGTGACGTGCCGTATGTCGGCCCGGCAATGACGGCATCGTCAAACGCTTCGCGTGTGTGCGCGGCGCGATGTTCGTCGAACGCAATAACCAGCGGCACAGGCGCATGCGTGACGAGATTGCAATAGCCGCAGGCGTCGAAATGCCCGAGCACATCGTGCGAGGCGTGATGCGTTTCCGCTTGCCGCGAAGTTTGCTTTGCACCCGATGCGCACAGCGATGCGAGCGTGAGGTCCGCGCGCTGATGCGAGAACCATTGCGATGCGAGCGGCGCGATCGAAAGCAGCAGGATCGCGCACAGTGTCGCGAACCCGCCGATTCTTTTCACGATGCTTCGACGCAACCGATGCATGACCATCAGGACGGTGAAGATACAGAACGGCTGATTATGCCACGCAGTCCACGAGGTTCTTCACGTCGTCCCCTGTTATATTATAAATATAGAGACCATAATACGACGCAGCACGCATCAGGACGCGAAAACCTTCGCTCGAAAAAAGAAAGACAGGTAAGCCATTGCGTCGGCATCGATGATCACTTATGATTTTTTCTTGGGCGGACGCGGGGTGGAGCAGTCTGGCAGCTCGTCGGGCTCATAACCCGAAGGTCGTAGGTTCAAATCCTACCCCCGCAACCAAACAGTCGTCCGTCAAAGATTTCATTAAAAAAGCCCGGCACGTATTCTATTGAGAGCCGGGCTTTTTGCTTTCTTGCGCTGCAAACTTTCAATCGAACCTGCGATCTGCGGAACCATTCATAGATCGCTTTTAACCCACTTCATGGCGCGCCGAGCATTCGGCCCGAACCGCTCATGTCAGAATCTTCTTGGCGATGTGACGTCATCGTCATGCCATCAGGGAGACACGCCGCTCATGGATATTCCTCACGATTTGCAAGACCATCGCGCACCAGGAACGGACGCTCGTGTTTCCGCAGTTTCATGCGGACGAAGCATGGCAACTCGGAATGCAACTGCGTGAAATGGCACTGGCGCGCGATGCAGCACATCGTCATCGATGTGCGCACGTTCGGGCAGCCGCTGTTTTAGTTGCGCTCGATCGCACGTCGCCCAGCAACGCGTGCATGCGGTGCGCAAGGCGCGGACCGTCGAGCACTTTCATCGCAGTTCGTATGCGATCGGCCTGACGCTGCTTCAGCAAGCGGGCACCACGCTCGCCGACAAGCACGGCCTCGATCCAGCCGAGTACGCGGCGCACGGCGGCAGCTTTCTGAAGGTGGCAAACGTCGGCGTGATCGGCGCGGTGGCGGTATCCGGACTGCCGCAGCGCGACACGATCATCAACTAGAGGAGAGGACCCAACGCCGATGCGCTCAACCCGCTTATGTGCTGCGCGCCTCCGATGGCTTTACGCGTCTCCGGTCCGCGGCCATCGTTGTCGTGGGATACGGGGTGTCGTTCTATCTCTTGTCGCTGACCTTGCGCACCTTGCCGGTAGGCATCGTCTATGCAGTGTGGTCGGGCACGGGCATCGTGCTTATCACGCTGGTCGCGACGATGCTATTCGAGCAGCGGCCCGACTTGCCCACAATGCTCGGCGTAGGCCTGATCGTCGCGGGTGTGGTCGTGCTCAACATTTTCTCGAAGATGAGCGCGCACTGAAAGCGCGATCGCTCTTCGTTCGCGTTATTTGCAGCGCACGATCATCGAGCGGTTCTTCACGTTCGCGGACACGACGTTGGTAATGCCGCCGCCGGTCGGGCCGCCTTCCTCGTTGTCCTTCGAGACGATGTCGTAACCCGTCGCGCCGCATTTCTGGCCGGCGAGCACATAACAGCTCGCCCAGCTCGATCCGGCATCGGCGCCACTGCAGTTGATGGCATAGCCGGTCTGTCCATCAGGCAAATTGATGAGCGATGCGTCGTTGGACGATGCGCACGCGGACAGGCTCGCCGCTGCGCGCGGGCGCCGCCGATGGCGCCCGCGCGCAGCCACGACGCGCCGAACGATACGCGCGCCGACGGGGCGCTGGAGTCAAGTCGGCGCATGCGCCGATCGGATTGCTTAAGCTTCCTCTTCACCATACCATTGAGAGCGGATTACCGTTTTTACGAGATGCGCGCATTGTCGCACACGCGCCTGACAACTCTCGTAAGCGGATGTCACGAAACCTCCACACTTAGGCGCGGCCCTTGCGAACGGAAACATTGAAACCCGAGGAAGCAATCTCACGGCGCGGACGCTAAACTTTTTTCCGGAAACCGCGCCTTACGAAACTCATCGATCGCTTGGATCTGGCATCGGCGGAGGCGCAGCGCGCCAGAACAGGGAGGATCAGGACAGGGCGGAAAGAGTCACCGGACCCGCGGCTATATCTATCAGCGCGTCGGCACGACTCGTCCCCGCGGATGGTGCAGACGATGCCGCCGTGTGCCGATCTATGTCGGCTCTGTGAGCCTCGCGCGGGTGGGCCGGACGACGTGCATCGCTTCGAGGCGCTCGTCGATCTCGGTATCGAGCGGCGCTTCGCGACGGAGCGGGAAGCGCTCGACGGGAGAGATCGACATGATGCGGCCCATCCACTCCGTCATGCGGTGCTGATCGATGTGGCGCACTGATCTGATCGAACCTGTTTCCGAGCGGCGCGGATATCGCGGAAATCGGTCTTGACGCCATGCCCGCGCTATTCGTGAGCCGGCGCATGGGCGGCGTGGCGAACCATCCCGGCAACATCGCATGGGGCGTGCATTACCGTTTCGATGCGCAGGTGTTGCGCGACTAAGCCTGTCCAAGGACGAGCGGCAGCGCATTTGCGAACGCGTGCGCGAAATGAGCCGTCATCTAGACTTCAACAACTATGCCGATCCGCTGGCGAGCTCGCTGCTGGTCATTGATGTGGACGAGCACGTGCTCGCCGGCTGACAGTAGTGCACGTGGCGTGTCACTGGACCGTGAGGCTCCAGCCCGAGTACCATATAAACGCCCGAAGCGATTCGCCGGATAGTCCGGCGCGATCGGTGCAGTACATCAACTGCCCATTCCGTCCGCGATACCGAATTACGCGCCCTAGCCACGAGACGATCATGGATATTCACTTCATTCCCGACGCGCCCGGTTATCGCGATACCAATCTCACGGTCGAATTCGCCGCGCTAGTCGACGGCCGGCGCGTGCCGTGCGCGATTTCCGTTGAAGCGCTCGAAGATCACTTCGACGTCGAAACGTACGACCGGGCAGTGTGGATCAACGCGTTCGCGCGGGCCGCGCCCGCATCGAGGCCGTGGCGCGCGAACATCTGTTTGTCACCAACGGCATGCCCGTCTTGCTCAAGAGCGGGCATTTTCCGCCGAGGCGGGTCGTGGCCTGAAGGCGTTTCGAACGCCTGTTGTGAACGGCTTTACCTCTAAGCCACTCAGCTTACAAAGCGCGATGTAAGACCTCCATCGCGCTTCCCTCGAAAACACCTAATCCCGCAGAATTGCTGACGAGAAGCAGCGCATCGGAGTAACATCAATTAATCGTCCGCACGCGCAGCGATTCGCTCGGCACGGTACTTGCTCGACGGCACTCACCCGTCTGGGCATCCACTATAAAAAAACCGCGCGGGATCGCACATGCTTCAATTCTGCATTCTCTTGTCGAGTCCAATGCACTATGGTTCATCTGGGCTGCATTCGGGGTGTTGATACTTGCGTTGTGCATCGTGTTCGCATCCGTCATGCTGCGCGATACAGACGAACCGCTCTACAGAGTGCGCAGCAACGCGACGACAATGGCAAGATGATCGTTTGAGCTCGGCGGGTCGCGTCGGCAGGGAAATTCACGTTTGACATCAAAAACGTCGATGCCGACAATGCCTCGCAGGGGTTCGACGCCGCATGCGCGCTGCGCATGGATGCAGACGGGACAAAGACGAGAGACACTGTGGCGCGCGTGTTCAACACGAATGTCGTGTTGAAAGGCACAAAATGACGCCAGGCGGAATCGAGAGAAAAGGCGCGCGCGGCGATCCGGCCCGCACCATGACATGCGTCGCCCGTCGCGATGCATGGGTTGCCTACCGCCGACACACGATGACGACGATCTCGACGCGACGAACCGTCCGTCCTGTCGAATCGAATCAGCGAACAGCAAATCAGCGAACCGACCCGACATTCCAGAACGATGACCACCGAAGATATCCGTATTGACACCGCCAACGGCATCGGCTTCATTGGCCTCGATCGTCCGAAGGCATTCAATGCGCTGACGCCGCCGATGCTGCGGGCGATCAGCGAGGCATTACGCCACTGGCGTCACGATCACGCGACGCGCGCCGTGATCGTCTACAGCCCGCACATCCGTGCCTTTTGCGCGGGCGGCGACATCCGCTTTCTCTACGATTCGGCGAAGGCGGGCGACCGCGACGCGATCGACGCGTTCTTCACCGAGGAATACAAGCTCAACCACACCATCTTTACGTTTCCGAAGCCATATGTCGCGGTGATGAACGGCGTGACGATGGGCGGCGGCATGGGCATTTCGCAGGACGCGCATCACACCGGCGGGCTGCGGCTCGTCACGCAGTCGACGAAAATGGCGATGCCGGAGACGCGCATCGGCCTGTTTCCGGATGTGGGCGCGAGCTGGTTTCTGGCGCGCGCGCCGGGCGCGATCGGCCGCTATCTCGCGGCGACCGGCGCGAGCATGGACGCCGCGGATGCGCTCTATGCGCGCATGGCCGACGCGTTCCTCGACGACGGCGCCCTGCCGGGCCTGATCGAATCGCTGCGGCATCAGCGCTTTCTGGACGGCGTGGACATCGTGCGCTTCATCGAGGCCGAGACGCAGAAGTTCAAGGTCTCGCCGACGCTCGACCACTGCGAGTTCGCGCAGGCGCGCACGCTGATCGACAAGCACTTCGCGACGGGCAACGGCGCGGCGATTCTCACTTCGCTCGAGCGCGACACCAGTCAGTGGGCCGAGCGCACGGCGGCGGAGTTGCGCGAGCGTTCACCGCTGTCGGTGGACGTGTCGCTACAGCAGGTGGATCGCGCGAAGTTTTCGACCATGGCCGAAACCCTGCGCCGCGATCTGGACCTGATGCGCTCGACTTTCGAACGCGGCGATGTTGTGGAAGGGATCCGGGCGCGCATCGTCGACAAGGACAATCAGCCGGACTGGAAAATCGCGCGCGCGGAAGAGGTCAAGGCCGCCGACGTCGATCGCATGTTCGAGAGCGCGTGGACGCCTGCGGCTCATCCGCTTCGGCTGTTAAAAAACTAGTCGACTGCGTGATTGATTTGGCACCGGGTGGATCCGAGGCGAAGGATCGTCATACTTCCACTTGATCGGCTTCGGATTTTTGTTGTGCTCGCG